>NZ_JBEOVL010000006.1:0-247796 GCF_040295485.1 Streptomyces sp. NPDC002793
AGTTCGTACGCACCGAGCCGCAGGATGCTCCGGTCGACGACCGGCATGCGGTCGATCTCCCAGTCCACGGCGTAGGTGACGATGAGGTCGTCGATTCCGGTCGGGGGCGACGTCGTGCGGGTGCGACAGGGCCGGTCAGCCCGCGCCGGTCAGGTCGATCGCCACGGTGCGCTCGGCGGGCGTCTTGCCGAGCAGCGCGCCCTGCATGGCCTGGGCCACGTCGGTGGCGCTGACCTGGTGCTGCTTCCCGTCACCCTTGGTGATCATGATGCCGTCGAAGACGCCGTCCAGCAGGGTGTCGATCGCTTCCCTGTCGTAGACGGGCACCAGCTTGCCGTCGACCGGCTTCATGGACAGGATCTGCGGCAGCGACCTCGCGGGACCGAAGTCGATCTGCTTGGGCCCTGCCTTGATGGTGACCAGACCGGACATCGCCGGCTCGGCGAACTCCTTCATCGCCCGGTCCAGTTCGGCCTGGGTGACGGTGGGTTCGGTGGCAGCCACCGGAAGTTCGACGACGGCGGGTTCACCCGTCTGTACCTGCGCGCGGTAGGCGTCACGTACGGAGATCATCGACCTGTTGACGTCCAGCGACTTCCCCGACTTGCCGGGGACGGCGACGGCCTTGTTCGGCTCGAACTCGATCGTGCCGTCGTTGGCGGAACCGGAGACGCCGGCCAGATCGGTCAGCGCGACCCCGAGCTTCTCCTCGTCGACCGGGATCACCGGGTCGGCGGGGCGCGCCCCGCCGAACAGCGAACCGATCACCGAGACCGGGTTGTAGTCGCTGCCGGCGGCGCCGCGGACGGTCTCCTGGCTGTCCAGGGTGAGCCCGGCCTTCTCGGGGTCCAGCTTCTCCTTCTTGCCCTCGACGGACAGCTGGAGAGGCTCCTGGGCGCGCTTGCCGAGGGCGGCCTCCAGCTTGGTGACCGCTTCCTCCTTCGTGCCGCCGCCGATGTCGACGCCGAGCACGGTGGTGCCCTTGGGAACCTCGGAGTGGTTCATCAGCAGACCGGCACCGTAGGCCACACCGGCCAGCACGAAGACGGCCACGCCCAGGAGGACCAGCTTGGAGCGGCCCTTCTTGGCGGGCGGTGCGGGCTTCGGGGCGGGGGCGGGCGCGGAGGCACCCGGGTCCACCGGTCCGCCGCCGAGCGGCCCCTCGGACGGCCGGGTCGCGCCGGGGCCGCCCGGGAACGCCGAGCGGGGCTCCGCGGAGATGACCGGGATGCCGCTGGTGAGCGTGTCACCGGAGACGTGTCCGCCGGGCCCGGGCGCGGGCGCCTGCGGCGTCAGGATCGCGGTGTCGTCCGACATGCGCGGAGGTACGCCGCCGGGACCACCCGGCCGGGGGCCGGACGGGCCCGCCGGGCCCGCCGGGCCGGGGAGACGGTCGAGGTTCGGCGTCAGCGACGAACTGCCGGTCGCCGGACCGGTGGTGGGCCCGGAGGGGCCCGGCCCGGACGGGGGCCGCGTCGCGGGGTTCGGCGTGAACCGTGGAGCGGCGTCGAGGTCGTCCAGGTCGTCGAGGGCACTGCGGCCCGGACGGGGGGCACCGTCGCGGTCGCCGGGCTGCTGAGGGCCGCCCGGGAAGGGCGGGTCCGTACGGGGCGGTGTCGGGCCGGGGCCGCCTCCGACGGGACCGCCGGAGGAAGCACCACCGGGGCCGGGGCCCTGCCCCGGGCCGGGTGCTCCGGGGGCCGAGCCGGCGGGTGCCGCGCCCACACCGGGCACGGGGGGCGGGTTCTTGCGCGGGGCGAACCAGTCGCTGCCGCTCTTCTCCCTGGCCGGCTTCCCCGCCGGGACCTCGGCGGCCGGTTTACCGTCACGCGTGTCCTGGCCGGCGCCGGGCGCCCCTCCGGAGGACGGCGCGGGTGCGCCGGGCCTCGGGGTGCCGGCGGTGCGCTCGCTGTCCGGACGGCCGCCGGACGGGTCCGTGTCACTCATCGGCGTACGCATGACGACAGGGGGGATCGGACGCGATCCCGGGATGTTGATCCGGATGCGCGTCGTCAGCGTCGTCTCTGTTCTGGGCTCCTCGGGCCGAGGCGGGTCCACAGGGTCCGGAGCCTCCTCCGGCCCGTCCTGGGACGGGTGCAGCGACGGATACTGGCGTGATCCGTACGGCGGCGTACCCGAGGGGTACGCGGCTCCGCCGCGCCCCTGGGGCCCGGAGGACGAACTGTCAGTTTCACGACTCAAAGCAGGCTCTCCCGATCGGCTCCGCCGCCCGTACTTCCCCCGTGCCGCAGGCCAGGGGACGGCTCGGCGCGCGCACCACCATACTGGCCGCCGCGGTCGGACTCCTCGCGCGCGGGGAACACAAGGATGCACCCATCCCCGCGCGGAGAGGCAATCGGGGAGCCGAGATACCACATCACGTGCCGGATCGGCCGGTTCCGGTGGCCTGATGAGGCGGCCGCGCCATCGTGGCACACATCACAGCGACGGCCATCCCTCCGAGCATGAAGAGGGCCAGACCGAGCTCCTCTCCGAAGAGGTAGTCGCCCTCCGGCCGTCCGCCGAGGAGGACGACGACGGCGACGAACCAGCCCACCGCCGGTGCCAGCGCGCCGAGCTGGGTTCCGGCCGCCACCCGGCCGCCGTAGAAGACTCCGGCCGACGCGGCGAGCGCGAGCAGCAACCCGCCCGGGAACAGGGCCGCCTGGAGGAAGGCGCCCGCCAGCCCGACGGCCGCGCCCAGCACCGCGAGTCCCACGTACACGAGGATCCGCGCGGGGTCGAGGGGTGCGGCGAGGCCGGTGGGCGCGGGGCTCCTGGGCGGGGCGTTCGTACGCGGTGCCTGCGACGAGGCACGCGGCCTCTGCCTGCTGCTCATGTCTGTGCTCCTGGTGCGGGGGCCTCGTCCGGCACGCCCGCGAAGAGGTCGTGCTCCCGGACACCGTCGTCGCCGCCCGGCGCGCCTCTCACCAACTCGTAGTACTCGGTGGTGAGAACGGGCTGCCCCAGGTCGTTCGAGAGAGCGAAGAACGGACCGTCCACGGCGATCTGGGTGGCGTGCGCCCGCATCGCGGCGATCTTCGCCGCGGTGTACGCCGAACCGTCGATCTCCGCCGTGATCCGGGCGTCGTCCACCACACCGGGTACGTCGTCGATCGCGGCGATCCCCGGGAAGGTGTCGGGAGCCGTGTCCCGCAGCCGGGCGAAGGCCTCCTCGGCCACGGAGCGCGGCACGCGGTTCCAGTAGATCTTCGCGACGGAGTGCGGGGCCTCGGCTCCGGCCCCGTACGCGGGATCCGCGGCCAGGTCGGCCGCGCGCATCGCGACGCGGTGTGCCTGGATGTGGTCGGGGTGGCCGTAGCCGCCGTCCGGGTCGTACGTGATCAGGACCTGGGGCCGCAGGGCACGGATCACCCGGACGAGGTGGCCGGCAGCCTCGTCGAGGTCCGCGGCCCAGAAGGCACCGGGCCTGTGGTTCTGCTCGGTGCCCATCATTCCGGAGTCGCGGAACCGGCCGGGGCCGCCCAGGAACCGGTGGTCGGCGACCCCGAGCTCCCGCATCGCGGCGGCGAGTTCACCGACGCGGTGGTCGCCCAGGCCGCCGTCCCGGTCGGCGGCGAGATGCGCGAGGTCCGGTGGGATGACCTCGCCCTCCTCGCCGAGGGTGCACGTCACCAGGGCGACGTGGGCGCCCTCGGCCGCGTACCTGGCCATGGTGACGCCGTTGTTGATCGACTCGTCGTCGGGGTGCGCGTGCACCAGGAGGAGACGGCGCGCGGGAAGGTCCTTCATGGGACCACCCTACGAGCAGGCCGCCTCCCGGGCCGAACGCCCCACGGCGTCCGGGGCGCCCGTCGGCGCGCCCGTCAGAATTTGATTCCCCCGATCATGCCTGCCACGTTCGACGTCACCTCCGAGATGGTCGGGGCGATCGACGAGCTCGCCATGTAGAAGCCGAGCAACATGCAGACCACCGCGTGTCCGCCCTTCAGTCCGGATTTCCGGATCAGCAGGAAGACGACGATCGCCAGCAGCACCACCGCCGAAATCGAGAGTGCCACGGCGGTTCACCTCCATCAGTACGGTCGGGACAGGCAGCACACGTGGAGCCAGCAGGTTCTTACCCACCGAGCGCTACGGATCATAACTATCGGTTCCGACGCATTGGTCGGGGCACAGCAGCACGAGGGGCGCACGGACCGGCCGCCGCGGACTAGGTTCGGTGCCATGACCTCGAAGAAGCTGTCTTTTCCCCTCCAGCACGCGCGGACCCAGCGGTTCACTCTCGGCGCACCCCGGGCCTTCACCGTCTCACCGGATGGGACGCGGGTGCTCTTCCTGAGGTCGTCCTCCGGGACCGACCGGACGAACCGTCTCCTGGTGCTGGACACCACGACGGGCGAGGAGCGGGTCGCGGCCGATCCCGGTGCCCTGCTGGGCGGTTCGGCCGAGAGGCTCTCGCCGCAGGAGAGGGCGCGGCGCGAGCGCACCAGGGAGGGGTCCGCCGGCATCGTGGGCTACGCGGTGGACGACGCGGCCGAGTTGGCGGCCTTCGCACTCTCCGGCAAGGCGTACGTCGCCGAGTTGAGGGCGGGCACGGCACGCGCCCTGCCGGTGGCCGGCCCGGTGATCGACCCGCGCCCCTCCCCCGACGGCCGGCACATCGCCTACGTGGCGCGGGGCACGCTGCGCGTCGTGGGGGCGGGGGGCGAGGGGGACAGGGCCCTCGCCGAGCCGGAGGACGCGCACACCTCGTACGGCCTCGCGGAGTTCGCCGCGGCCGAGGAGATGAGCCGCTACCGCGGCTTCTGGTGGTCGCCGGAGTCGGACCGCCTGCTGGTCGCCCGGGTCGACGACAGCGCCGTACAGCGGTGGTGGATCGCCGATCCCGCGCACCCCGGGAGCAAGCCCGCGGAGGTGGGCTACCCGGCGGCGGGGACGGCCAACGCGGAGGTGCGGCTCTTCGTGACGGACCTGGACGGGACCCGCACCGAGGTCGTCTGGGACCGGGCCCGCTTCCCGTATCTGGCGCGGGTGCACTGGTCCTCGCACGGCGCCCCGCTGCTTCTGGTGCAGGCCCGCGACCAGCGCAGTCAGCTGCACCTGGCCGTGGACACGGAGAGCGGCGCGACCCGGACGGTGCATGTCGACGAGGACGGAATCTGGCTTGATCTTTTCGCCGGGGTGCCGGCCTGGGCGCCCGACGGGCGGCTCGTGCGGGTCGCCGACGAAGGGGGCGCGCGGGTGCTCTCGGTCGGCGACCGGCCGCTGACCGGAGGCCAGTTGCACATCCAGGCGGTGCTGGACATCGGGGAGTCGGACATCCTGGTGCAGGCCACCGCGGGTGAGGAAGCGGCGGACCCGGAGACGGGGCAGAGCCATGTGTACCGGGTCAACGAGCTGGGCGTGGAGCGCGTCAGCGAGGGCGTCGGGGTGCACTCCGCGGTGCGCGGAGGCGGGGTGACGGTGCTGGTCTCGGCCTCCCCGGACCGCCCGGGAACGGCCGTACGGGTGCTGCGTGACGGCGGGCGGATCGCCACCGTGGCGAACCTCGCCCAGGAGCCGGTACTGACCGCGAGGGTCCAGCTGACGGAGGGGGGCGCACGGCGGATTCCGTGCGCCGTGCTGCTCCCCACCGGATACAAGGAATCGGATGGTCCGCTTCCGGTTCTGATGGACCCCTACGGCGGCCCGCACGGCCGCCGGGTGGTCGCCGCCCACAATCCGCACCTCACGTCCCAGTGGTTCGCGGACCACGGGTTCGCCGTGATCGTCGCGGACGGCAGGGGCGCGCCGGGCCGCTCCCCCGGCTGGGAGAAGGCGGTCAGGGACGACCTCACGCTGACCCTGGACGACCAGGTCGAGGCGCTGCACGCCCTGGCCGGGCGCTTCCCGCTGGACCTCTCGAAGGTGGCCATGCGCGGTTGGTCGTACGGGGGTTACCTCTCGGCCCTGGCGGTGCTGCGGCGCCCCGACGTCTTCCACGCGGCCGTCGTCGGCGCACCGGTGACGGACTGGCGGCTGTACGACACGCACTACACCGAGCGCTATCTCGGCGACCCCGCGCAGCAGCCCGAGGTGTACGCCCGCAACTCCCTGGTGACCGACGACGGCCTCTCCGAGCCGGCCGACGAGGTGCGGCCGATGATGATCGTCCACGGCCTGGCCGACGACAACGTGGTGGTCGCCCACGCGCTGCGGCTCTCCTCGGCCCTGCTGTCCGCCGGACGCCCGCACGAGGTGCTGCCGCTGAGCGGGGTGACGCACATGACCCCGCAGGAGCAGGTCGCCGAGAATCTGCTGCTCCTCCAGGTGGACTTCCTCAGGCGGTCGCTGGGGCTGTCCCGGGCGTAGTCGGAGGCCGCGGCCCGCCGATGGGCGGGAGGGCCCGTGGCGCGGGGCGGGACACGGCAACCGGCCGGGGCGACGTGATGAACGCCCCGGCCGGTTCACGGCACCCGCACGGCCGTACGCTCTCCATGGTGCGAGGTCCGTATATCGGTGTGACGACGGTCAAGTTGCCTGTGTGTTAACGCACATGAGGCTCATCGGTCATCCCTCGTCCCCGTCGGGCGCCTCACGCGGGTCCTCCGGCGGCACCACCTGCTTCTCCTCCGCGAAGTGACACGCCGAGTCGTGCCGGGCCGGCGTCCCCGACTCCCGGAAGACCGCCGGTACCGCCAGCAGCGGCACCTCCAGCTCGCACCGCTCCTGGGCCTTCCAGCACCGGGTACGGAAGCGGCAGCCGGACGGGACGTTCGCCGGGGAGGGCACGTCACCGTGCAGGATGATGCGCTCGCGGTGCTCACGGGCCGTCGGGTCGGGCACCGGGACGGCGGACAGCAGCGCCTGGGTGTAGGGGTGCGTGGGGTGTTCGTAGATCTCCTCGTCCGTGCCGATCTCGACGATCCGGCCCAGGTACATGACGCCGACCCGGTCGGAGATGTGCCGGACGATCGACAGGTCGTGGGCGATGAAGACGAAGCTCAGGTCGAATTCGGCCTGCAGCCGGTCCAGCAGGTTGACGACCTGGGCCTGTACCGACACGTCGAGCGCGGAGACGGGTTCGTCGGCGACGATGATCTCGGGGTTGAGCGCGAGGCCGCGGGCGATCCCGATGCGCTGGCGCTGCCCGCCGGAGAACTGGTGCGGATAGCGGTTGATGTACTCCGGGTTCAGTCCGACGACGTCCAGCAGGTCCTGCACCCTGCGGCGCCGGTCGCCCTTCGGGGCCACCTCGGGGTGGATCTCGTACGGCTCCCCGATGATGTCGCCGACCGTCATCCGCGGGTTCAGCGAGGTGTACGGGTCCTGGAACACCATCTGGATGTTGCGGCGTACGGCCTTCAGCGCGCGGCCGGACAGCTTCGTGACGTCCTCGCCCTTGTAGCGGATCACGCCACCCGTCGGCGGCTCCAGGTGCACCAGCATCTTGGCGACGGTCGACTTCCCGCAGCCGGACTCCCCCACGATGCCGAGCGTCTCGCCCGCCGCCAGGTCGAAGTCCACACCGTCGACGGCCTTGACCGCGCCGATCTGCTTCTTGAAGAGGACGCCCTGGGTCAGCGGGTAGTGCTTGACCAGGCCGCGCACCTGGAGGATCGGATCGCCCTCCGCGTACGGGCGGACCTCACCGGCCTCCCTGGCCACCGCCTGGAGCGTCGAGCCGCCGCCCCCTCGGCCGGTGTCGTCAGCGTGCATCGAGCGTCTCCTTCCAGAAGTGGCAGGCGCTCCGGCGTTCCTCGTCCACGGTGTAGAGCGGCGGCACGTCCGTACGGCACACGGCCTGGGCCATGGGGCAGCGGGGGTGGAAGGCGCAGCCGGGCGGGATGTGCAGCAGGTTGGGCGGCAGCCCCTTGATCGCGTAGAGCTCCTGGCCCTTCTGGTCCAGCCTCGGGATCGACCTCAGCAGGCCCTTGGTGTACGGGTGCGCGGGCGCCTTGTAGATCTCGTGCACGGGGGACGTCTCGACGATCCGGCCGGCGTACATCACGGCGATCTTGTCGGCGACGTCCGCGACCACCCCGAGGTCGTGGGTGATGAGGATGAGCCCCATGTTGAGCTCGCGCTGGAGCTCCGCGAGCAGGTCCATCACCTGGGCCTGGACGGTCACGTCGAGGGCGGTGGTGGGCTCGTCGGCGATGATCAGCGAGGGTTCCAGCGCCATCGCCATGGCGATCATGATGCGCTGGCGCATGCCGCCGGAGAACTGGTGCGGGAAGTCGCCGACCCGCTGACGGGCGGCGGGGATGCGCACCCGGTCCATCAGCTCGATGGCCTTCTCCTTGGCGTCCCCCCGGGACATCCCCCGGTGCACGACGAACATCTCGCCGAGCTGCTGTCCGACGCTCAGCACCGGATTCAGGGAGGACAGCGCGTCCTGGAAGATCATGGCCATCTCCTGGCCCCGGATCCTGCGCCGCTCCTCCCCCTTGAGCTTCAGGAGGTCGTGGTCCTTGAAGAAGATCTCTCCCCCGCTGATCTTCCCGGGCGGCGTGTCCAGGATGCCCATGATCGCCTGTGCGGTGACCGACTTGCCCGAGCCGGACTCTCCGAGCACGGCGAGCGTCTCACCCTCGGCCACCGAGTAGTCGACCCCGTTGACGGCCTTGGCCACCCCGTCCCGGGTGTGGAACTCCACGTGCAGATCGCGCACTTCGAGCAACATGGCAGCGGGCTCCTCAGCGCAGCTTGGGGTCGAGGGCGTCGCGCACCGCGTCGCCGAGCATGATGAAGGCGAGCACGGTCACGGCCAGCGCGCCGGCGGGCCACAACAGCATATGCGGTGCGTTACGGACGTACTGGGAGGCGGCGGAGATGTCGATGCCCCAGGAGACGGCCGGCGGTTTCAGTCCGACACCGAGGTACGACAGGGTCGCCTCCAGCGAGATGTACGTCCCCAGGGCGATGGTCGCGACGACGATGACGGGGGCGACGGCGTTGGGCGTGATGTGGCGCAGCAGCATCCGCGAGTTGGAGGCGCCCAGCGCCCTGGCCGCCTGGACGTAGTCGTTCTGTTTGGCGGTGATGACGGCGCCCCGCGCGATGCGGGCGATCTGGGGCCAGCCGAGCAGCACGATGAAGCCGATCACGGGCCAGACGGTGGAGCTGGTGACGACGGACAGGAAGACCAGTCCTCCGAGGACCACCGGGATGCCGAAGAAGACATCCGTGATGCGGGAGAGGACGGCGTCCCACGCCCCGCCGAAGAAGCCCGCGAGGCCGCCCAGCACGCCGCCGAGCAGCGAGACACCGAGGGTGGACAGGACGCCGACGGTCACCGAGGTGCGGGCGCCGTGGACGGTGCGGGTGTAGACGTCGCAGCCCTGGCCGTCGAAGCCGAAGGGATGCCCCGGGCCGGAGCCCTCCTGCGCCTTGGAGAGGTCGCAGTCGAGGGGGTCCTGGTCCGTGATCAGCGACGGCCAGATCGAGATGACCACCAGGAACATGATGACCAGCCCGGAGATGATGAAGACCGGGTTGCGGCGCAGGTCCCGCCAGGCGTCGGACCAGAGGCTGCGCGGCTTGCCCGTGGGCCCGGTGCCCTCGGGGCCGCCGGGTGTCTTCTCCAGCGTGGTGCCTTCGTCCATCGCGAGGTCCATCGCCCCGCCCGCGCCGGCCCCCGAGATCGCTCCGCCGCCCGTCGCGTCGTCCCACGGCTTCTGCTCAGGCATAGCGGATCCTCGGGTCGAGTACGGCGTACAGGAGGTCGACGATCAGGTTCGCCGCCAGGAAGACGAGGACCAGGACGGTGACGAATCCGACGACGGTCTGGGAGTTCTGGCGGAGGATGCCCTGGTAGAGCTGGTAGCCGACTCCGTGGATGTTGAAGATGCGCTCGGTGACGATCGCCCCGCCCATCAGGGCGCCCACGTCCGTGCCGATGAAGGTGACGACGGGGATGAGGGAGTTGCGCAACAGGTGCCGCACCACCACCCGGCGCCTGGGGAGGCCCTTGGCCACGGCGGTACGGACGTAGTCGGCGCGGGCGTTCTCGGCGATCGAGGTCCGGGTGAGCCGGGTGACGTAGGCGAGCGAGACGGACGCGAGGACGAGCCCCGGCACGATGAGCTCGTCGACCGGCGCCTCCGAGGAGACCGACGGCTTGATGACGCCCCACTCCACTCCGAGCAGGAGCTGGAGCAGCAGGCCGGTGACGAACGTCGGTACGGCGATGACGACCAGGGTCAGGATCAGCACCACCGTGTCGATGGGCCGTCCGCGGCGGAGTCCGGTGACGACACCGAGGCTGATACCGATGACGATCTCGAACACGATGGCGACGATGGTGAGCCGGATGGTGATGGGGAAGGCGGTGCCCATCAGTTCCGTGACCTTCTGCCCGTTGAAGGCCGTGCCGAAGTCACCGGTGAAGATGTTGCCCATGTAGGTCAGGTATTGCTGCCAGACCGGCTTGTCGAGGCCGAATTCGGTGCGCAGCTGGGCGGCGGTCGCGGGGTCGCACCGGCGGTCGCCGCAGAGGCCCGCGATGGGGTCGCCCATCACGTTCACCATGAGGAAGATCAGCAGTGTGGTGCCGAAGAAGACGGGGATCATCTGCAGCAGCCGCCGGATCACATAACGTCCCATGAAGGGCTCCGGGGGGTTGGGGCCAACGGGCGGAAGGACCGGAATGCCGCGTGGCCGGTGCGGTCCGCCGCACCGGCCACCGGCTTCAGGGGGTCACTTGACCTTGATCTGGTCGTACACCGGGACGCTGAAGGGGTTCAGGGAGACGTTCTCGACCCTGTCCGAGTAGCCCGCGCTGCCGTTCTGGTACCAGAGCGGGATGACGGGCATCTGCTCGACGAGGACCTTCTCCGCGTCCTGGAAGGTGCTGACGGCCTTGGCCTTGTCGCTCTCCGCGTTCGCCTTGTCGATCAGGTCGTCGAACTTCTGATCGCTCCACTTGCCGTCGTTGGACGGGGCGTTGGTGTAGTAGAGCGGCTGGAGGAAGTTCTGGATCAGCGGGTAGTCCATCTGCCAGCCCGCGCGCCAGGCGCCGGTCAGCTTCTGGGTGGACACCTGGCTGCGGAAGTCGGCGAAGGTGCCGACGGGCCCGCCGACGCACGCCTTGTTGTTCCCCATGACGTTGTTGATGCTGTTGCAGACGGCGTCGACCCACTCCTTGTGGGAACCGGTGTCGGCGTTGTACGAGATCTTGAGCTGGCCGCCGGGGATGCCGCCGCCCTCCTCGATCAGCTTCTTGGCCTCCGCCTTGTCGTACTCGCAGGCGGGGCCGCAGAGGCCCTTCTTGTAGCCGCCCTCGTCGCCGAGGACCGGAGAGGTCCAGTCGGTGGCGGGGGTGCGGGTCTTCTGGAAGATCTGATCGGTGATCTGGTCACGGTTGATCGCCATCGACAGGCCCTGGCGGACCTTGACCGCGCCCGGCGTGTCCCACTCCTTCTCGTAGAACGGGAAGGCGAGCGTCTGGATGATGCCGGCCGGGGTGTTGATGTACCGGTCGCCGAGGTCCGCCTCGACGTTCTTGAGCTGGGAGGCGGGTACGTCGTCGACGAGGTCGAGGTTGCCCGCGGTCAGGTCGGTGTAGGCGGTGTTGTTGTCGGTGTAGACCTTGAGGTCGATGCCGCCGTTCTGCGCCTTGTCGTCGCCCGGGTAGTCGTCCCACCGGCGCAGGTTCATGGACGAGCCCTTGGCGTACTGGTCGACGGTGTAGGGGCCGTTGCCGACGGGCTTGGCGAGCCAGGCGTCGTGGTCGGTGTAGAAGGCCTTGGGCAGCGGCGCGAAGGCGGCGTAGCCGAGGGTGTCGGGCCAGAGCGAGAACTTCTGCGACAGCTTGACCGTGAAGGTCGTGCCGTTGACCACCTCGAGGCCGGAGAGCGTGTCCGCGGATGCCTTGCCGGACTCCGGGTGGACCTTGTCGTAGCCGTCGATGTACTGGAAGAAGTAGGCGTTCTTCTGGTTGTTCTTCAGGGCGGCGCCGTAGTTCCAGGCGTCGACGAAGGACTTCGCGGTGACCTTCTCGCCGTTGCTGAAGGTCCAGTTGTCCTTGATCGTGACGGTGAAGTTCTGCGAGTCCTTCGTCTCGATCTTCTCGGCGATCTCGTTGCTCGCCTCGCCGGTCTTCGGGTCGTAGCGCACGAGCCCGCGGAAGATCATGTCGAGGACCTTGCCGCCCTGGACCTCGTTGGTGTTCGCCGGCTCGAGCGGGTTCTGCGGGTCGCCCCAGGACGAGCTCACGATCCCGTCGGCACCACCGCCGCCATCGCTGTCCCCGCCGCCGCAGGCCGTGGCCGTCAGGGCGACGGCGACGGCGCATGCGGCCCACCTGGCCTGTGTGGCTCCGCGCATGGTGTGCCTCCCAAGGTTCCCTAATGTGGCTCAATGCCTTATATCACCCCATTCGGCACTCTGCTGCATGTTCATCGCGGCCGTCCGTGGCGCCCCGGTGTCCGCGACACGGAGCGCGACACCGGGCGGCCGAGCGCCACGTGGCGGCCCATCAGCCGACCTCGTCAGCGACCGGCGTCACGCCCGCGGTTTCGGAGGTGGCCGGCTTCGCGGCGACGGACGGCGTGCGGTAGGCGCGGAGGGGTCCGTTGGCCACGGCTACGGCGGCGATCGCCAGGACGGCGGACAGTCCACCGAAGACCAGGGAGAAGGGGGCGGAGGTGGCCGACGCCATCAGACCACCGCGGAAGTTGCCGAGTTCGGGGCCGGCGACACCGATGACGTGTTCCACCGAGGAGACCCGCCCCCGGTAGGCGTCCGGGGTCTCCAACTGGACCAGGGCACTGCGGGTGACGACGGACACGGTGTCGGCGGCGCCCGCGACGGCCAGGCAGCCGAGCGCCAGCCACAACGGTCCCGCCAGGCCGAAGCAGGCCAGTGCGACGCCCCAGACCGCGGCCGCGGACAGTTGCACCAGGCCGCTGCGGCGCCAGCGCGTCACCGTGCCGGAGAGCAGACCGGCCGTGATCCCCCCGACCGCGACGGCGGAGAGGAACAGGCCGAGGGTCTGCGGGTTTCCCCCGAAGCGGATCTCGTTGACCAGCGGGAAGAGCGCGACGGGCATGGCGAGCAGCGTCGCGGACAGGTCGGTGGCCATCGCCCCCCACAACGCCGGTCGGCGCAGAAAGATGCGCCAACCGCCGGGCTCCGGCCGCCGTCGGGTGCCTGCCGGGCCGGCGGCTTGGGGCCGCATGGCGGGCAGACGGATCACCGCCAGCATGGAGACCGCCATGGCCACGGCCTGGACGGCGTACGCGGCGGGGAAGTCCCAGCGGGCGATGATCAGTCCGGCCGCCGCGGGCCCGGCCAGCATCGCCGTCTGGAAGGAGATGCTGTTCAGCGCGAGTCCGGCCGCGACCTGGTCGCCCGGCAGCAGCCGGACCGGGAAGGTGCGCCGGGCGGGAGCGCCGAGCGCGCCGCAGCTCGCCCCCACGGCGATCAGGGCGAACAGCAGCAGCACGCTTCGGTTGTCCGCCAGGGCCTGGGCGCACAGCCCCATGGCGGCCAGCAGTTGACCCGCGGTGGTGGCCCGCACCAGCGCGCGGCGGTCGACGGCATCGGCCAACGTGCCGCCGAGCAGCCCGAACAGCACCATCGGCAGGCCGGTGGCGAGCCCGATGGCGCCGGTGCCCACCGGGCTGCCGGTCAGCTCCCAGACCTGGGCCAGCACCGCCACGTTGGCTATCTGTCCGCCGATCTGGGAGACCGTGGTTCCGATCCACAGGTCGCGGAACGCCCGACTGCCGCGCAGCGGGCGGGTGTCGAGGAACCGGACGCGGAGACGCTTCCTCATCGCACGGGTTCGACGAGACGGTGGAGGATCCGCTGCCGCATGGACCGGCTTTCCAGCGCCCGCCGTACCTCCTCGACGACGGCGGTCATCGCGTACGGGACCTCGCCGTCCAGCTCGGCGACCGCCTCATGGGTGGCGCGCCACTCCGCCTCCAGGAACGGCACCAGCGACCGGCCGCGCTCGGTCAGGTCGATGCGGCGGGTACGGGCGTCAGGCCCCGGCTCGGAGGTGACCAGATCCTCCTTGCGCATGGCGGCGACGGTCTGGCTGATCGCGGAGTGCGAGCGGTCCAGGGACTTCGCGAGCTCACGGATGGTCAGCGGTCCGGTGTGGGCGAGCCGGATCAGCGGATAGGCGAACCGGGGCCGCACCCCCTCGATGCCGCGCTCGACGTAGAGCTGCTCGATCTCGGCGTCCATGGCCGCCAGAAGCTCGTGCAGGGAGTGCCAGGGATCGGGTGACTCCGTGGGATCCAGAGATGTCATAGCGCTAATATAACAGCGCTGCGATAAAGCCGGAAGCGCTCGACGCGGCGGTTGACGGCCCTACCCTGCGAGAGGCGACTCATCCGTCGCGGCCGGACGGCGGGCCAGTACGCGGGTGGTGCTGCCGTCGTCCTCTTCGACGTCCCGGACCTGCTCGAAGCCGATCTTGCCCAGCAGGGTCAGTGAGGCCTCGTTGGGTGCGGCTACGGTGGCGTACACCTCGGTCAACCCGAGGGCAGCGAAACCGTGGGCTACGACAGCCTCCGCCAGCTCGGTCCCGAGGCCGGACCCCCACGCATCCGGCGCCAGGGCGTAGATGATCTCGTGGCCACCGACCGTGTCGGTCGGCTTGATCTCGGCGTGCCCGACCAGGAGGCCGTCGCGACGAACAGCCCAGACGTCGAACAGGTCCTGGGCATAGACCTCGGTGAAGATCCGTCCGAACACGGCCCGGTCCGCCGCTTCGGAGTCCGGGCCGTCGCCCATCCACCGCGACACCCTGGTGTCCTGGAACAGAGCGACGAAGCCCTCTTCGTCCTCGGGGGCGTACGGCTCCAGAAGCAGGCGCTCGGTGCGCAGAGTCGGGGTCATGGACGGCGACGCTACCCACGCGGCATCAGGGGCGGCAAACCACTTTCTCCGGCGCGGACGTCACCCTTCTCGCGCCGTTCCCGCATCGGCCGGCGCTGCGGGCCGAGTTGCCGCGAGGCGCCGGAAACACATACGGGTGCCGGGACGCTTCCGCGTCCCGGCACCCGAACTCCCAGTCCTGCCGGAGCTTCCCGCTACTTCGTGTCCGCCTTCTTCTCCAGGGCCACGAGCGCCGGGTCGAGGACGACGTCCGGCCCCGACTTCTTCGTCGTCGGGTCCTCCGGGAAGTGGCAGGCCGTCAGGTGGCCCTCGCGGTCACCCGAGAGCTGCACGAGCGGGGGCTCCTCCGTCGCACACTTGTCCTGCGCCTTCCAGCACCGGGTGCGGAAGCGGCAACCGGACGGCGGCTTGATCGGCGAGGGGACGTCACCGAAGAGCCGGATCCGCTCCGTCTTGTCGGCGTCCAGGTCCGCGTCGGGCACCGCCGACAGCAGGGCGTGCGTGTACGGGTGGCGCGGTGCGTTGTAGAGCGAGTCGCGGTCAGCGACCTCCACCACCTTGCCGAGGTACATCACCGCGATGCGCTGCGAGAAGTGACGGACGATCGCGAGGTCGTGCGCGATGAACACGAACGCGATGTCCAGCTCCCGCTGGAGCTCCTGGAGGAGGTTGATGACCTGCGCCTGGATGGACACGTCGAGGGCGGACACCGGCTCGTCCGCGATGATGATCTTCGGTTCGAGCGCGAGGGCGCGGGCCACTCCGATGCGCTGGCGCTGGCCCCCGGAGAACTCGTGCGGGAACCGGTTGTAGTGCTCCGGGTTGAGGCCGACCGTCTCCAGCAGCTCCCTCACCCGTGCCTCGCGGCCACCGGGCGGGTTGATGCCGTTGATCTCCATCGGCCCGGAGATGATCGTGCCCACCGTCTGCCGCGGGTTCAGCGACGCGTACGGGTCCTGGAAGATCATCTGGATCTCGGACCGGATCGGCGCCATCTTCCTGCGGCTGGCGTGGGTGATGTCCTGGCCCCTGTAGGTGATCTTGCCACCGGTGGGTTCCAGCAGACGGGTCAGCAGCCGGCCGGTCGTCGACTTACCGCAGCCCGACTCCCCGACCAGGCCGAGCGACTCGCCCGGGTACACGCTCAGCGTCACGTTGTCGACGGCCTGGACCGCACCGACCTGCCGCTTGAAGGGGAATCCGCCGTAGATCGGGAAATGCTTGGTCAGGCCCTCCACGCTGAGGAGCGGTTCCGAGACGTCCGGCTTCCGCAGTGCCTGAGCCGTGTCCGGGACGGAGGTATTTGTCTTGTTCTCGCTCATGGTCATAGCCCCAGTTGCCGGTACATCAGCCCAGCCGGGGCTGAATCGTCTCGATGAAAACCTGCTGCTTCTGCTCCCCGGTGAGGTGGCATGCCGCACCACGCCCGTCCGGGAGCAGGGGTCGCTCGTTCGCGCAGCGGCCGGTCCCGTCGACGAGGTCGACGAAGGAGCACCTCGGATTGAACGCGCAGCCCGTCGGCGGGTTCAGAAGGCTGGGCGGCGACCCGGGGATCGGCGTCAGCTCGGAGCCCACGTCCGAGGAGAGCCGCGGCATCGAGCCGAGCAGGCCCCAGGTGTAGGGGTGCTGAGGGCTCTTGAGCACCTCACGCACCGTGCCGCGCTCGACCGCCCGCCCGGCGTACATCACCAGCAGGTCGTCGACGGTGTTGGCCACGACCCCGAGGTCGTGGGTGATCAGGATGATCGCCGAGCCGAACTCCTGCTGCAGGTCCTTGAGAAGATCCAGGATCTGCGCCTGGACGGTGACGTCCAGGGCCGTGGTCGGCTCGTCGGCGATCAGCAGTTCGGGGTTGCAGACCAGCGACATGGCGATCATGGCGCGCTGGCGCATACCACCGGAGAACTGGTGCGGGTAGTCGTCGACCCGGTTCTTGGGATCCGGGATGCCGACCTTGCCGAGCATCTCGACGGCCCTCGCGCGCGCCTCCTTCTTCGAGGCGCCCGTGTGCTTCATGAACGGCTCGGAGATCTGCCGGCCCACCGTGTAGTACGGCGAGAGGGCGGTCAGCGCGTCCTGGAAGATCATCGCCATCTTGTTGCCGCGGAGCGTCTGGAGTTCCTTGTCCGAGGCGCCGGTGATCTCCTGCCCGTCCAGCACGATCTCGCCCGAGACGTGGGTGCTCCGCCGGTTGTGGAGTCCCAGGATGCTCAGGTTGGTCACCGACTTGCCGGAACCCGACTCTCCGACGATGCCCAGCGTCTTGCCGCGCTCCAGGTCGAACGAGAGCCCGTCCACGGCTTTGACGGTGCCGTCCTCGGTGGAGAACTGAACCCGCAGGTCCCGCACCGACAGGAACGATCCGGACGAGGCAGGCGCGGGCGAGTCCTCGGTCTTGGTGAGTGTGGTCACGGTCGAACTCCTAGGACAGACGCACGCGCGGGTCGATGAACGCGTACACGGCGTCCACGATGACGTTGAACAACAGGATGAAGGCGGCGCTGACGATCATCACGCCCATGGTCACCGGAAGGTCCTTGAGGACGACCGAGTCGCGGGCGAGGCGGCCGACGCCGGCCAGGCCGAAGGTGAGCTCGGTGACCATGGCGCCACCGAAGAGCGCGCCCATGTCCATACCGATGATGGTGACGATCGGGATGAGCGAACCGCGCCAGGCATAGCGGAAGAAGACGAAGCGACCGGTCATGCCCTTGGCACGGGCCGCCTTGACGTGCTCCTCCTGCAACTGTTCGATCATCGACGAGCGCGACATACGGGTGTACTGGGCCGTGAAGATGACCGACATGACGAGCCACGGGATCAGCAGGCCCATGAACCAGCCGCTGAAACTCTCCGTGATCGGCACGTACTTCGGCTTGTCCAGCCATCCGGTGCTGTAGACGAAGATCCCGAGGACCACCGGGCCGAGGAAGTAGATCTGCAGCGAGCTCAGCACGAGCGACGCCGAGCTGACCGACTTGTCGGTGGCCGTGCCCTTCTTCCATGCGGCGAGCATGCCCAGACCCAGACCCACCGTGAGGAAGACGAGGAGTCCGCCGGCCGAGAGGGAGAGCGTCAGCGGGAAGCGGTCGATGATGGTGTCCCACACCGGCTGCTGGCTGTCGAAGGAGATTCCGAAGCACGGAGCCGCGCAGTCCCCCATGGGGAACTCCCGGCCGGCGAAGATGCCGACCATGTAGTGCCAGAACTGGACCGCCACCGGCTGGTCCAGACCGAGGTTCTTGTGGATGATCTCAAGCGCGTCCGGGGTGCAGTTCTTGCCACAGGCGAGCATCGCCGGGTCCTGCGGGATGGCGAAGAACATGAAGAACGTGACGGCACTGATCATGAAAAGTGTCAGGACTGCGCCGAGCGTCCGGCGAGTGAGGAATCGAAGCATGGCTGGTCGCTGCTCTCAGGACGGCGGCTATGAGGGGGACATCAGGAGAGGGCCGGAGGTCCCGGGGGTGCGCACTCCGCCGTGTGCGCACCCCCGGGATCGGCCTGTGCCGGGCGCTACTTCTTGAGGTACAGACGCGTGACGTCGACGTAGCTGGCGTCACTGGAGTACCGGATGCCACCGACGTTGGAGCCGAAGATCTGGAACACCTTGGTGAAGTAGATCGGGGCTGCCGGGTTGATCCGCTCCACGATGTCGTGGTGCAGCGCGGTCCAGGCCGTCTGGGCCTCGGCCGGGTCCGTGATCTTCATGATGCGGGCGATCTCGGCGTTGACCTTGGGGTCGTTGATGTGCGAGTAGACGGAGGAACCGTCCTGCAGCTGCCGGCCGTCGTAGGACGGCGGGATGACCGTGGACGCCGACGGCCAGTCCTGGCCCCAGCCGGTCATGTACAGGTCCAGACCGTTGTCGACCTTGCCGACCTGCTCGTACCAGGTGGCGGAGTCGATCTCCTTCTTCACGACCTGGAGGCCGATCTCCTCGAGGCGCTTGGCTATGAGGACGGCCTGCTGCTGGCGGACCGGGGTGTTGCCGTAGGCGTAGATGACCTTCTTGCCCTCGGCACCGGCCTCCTTGATCAGCGCCTTGGCCTTCTCGACGTCACCGTTCGGCTTCTTCAGCTTGCCGAACGGGTCGTAGTCCTTCTCGTAACCGGGAACGGTCGGGGCCATCAGACCGGTAGCGGTCTCGCCGCCGTAGGCGCCGCCGTCGAGCTTGTAGAGCTGGGCGCTCGGCATCGCGTGGGTGATCGCGTCACGGACCTTCTTGTCCGTCATGCGGTCCAGGTTGAAGTTGAGCTGCCACACGTACGGCGCGTAGCCCTGGATGGTGCGCTTCATCGCCGCGGCGTCGCCGGCGACCTTGCTCACCTGGTTGGTGGAGACCTGACCCGTGAACATCACGGCGTTCTTGGCCTCGTCGCGGTCGGCCAGGAGGGTCTTGGTCTGGTCGTCGTCGTCGTGGTTGAACGCGATGTCGAAGCCGTCGACGTACTGGTGACGGACCGAGTCGGTCTTCGGGTCCCAGTTCGTGTTCTTGACGAGCTTCATCGACTTGCCGGGCTTGAACTCGTCGATCTTGTACGGACCGGTCGCGACCGGGTCCGTGTCGTACTTCTCCTTGGTGTCCGTCTCCTTCGGCACCACGGAGTAGCCGGGCATCGCCAGCGCCTGGGCGAGGTCGGGCCGCGCGGTGTCGAAGCGGAAGGTCACCGTCTTCGCGTCCGGGGTCTCCAGGACCGAGTCCGGCAGGTGCTTGCCCTTGTACGGACCGTCCGGCAGCGCCTTGCGGTACGTGGTGCCCTCGCCGGACAGCCAGTTCTGGATGTAGATCGGGCCGTCGGTGATGAACGGCGCGTACATGCGCTCGATCGTGTGCCGGATGTCGGACGAGTCGATCGGGTTGCCGTTCTCGTCCTTGAGGCCGTCCTTGAGCGTGAACGTCCAGGTCTTGCCGCCGTCGGTCACCTTGCCGGAGTCGGTGGCGAGGTCGCCGACCACGGTGAGGTTCCCGTTGTCGTCCTCCTGGTACTGCGTCAGGCCGCGCTGGAGCAGCCGGTCCAGCTGCTTGGCGTCACTGACGTAGGACTGGGCCGGGTCCAGGTGCGAGAAGTCGGTCTCCTGGTAGACCGTCACGACACCGCCGGGCTTGGCGCCGGGAACCTCGGCTGCCGGTCCGGTGGACGCCTTCGCGTCACCCATGACGACGGCCGACGCCTGCTTGGCGGCGTCCTCCTGGCTCTTCGTCTTCGTCTCGCTCTTGTTGTTGTCACTGCTGCCGCTGCATGCGGTCAGCACCAACGAACCGGCCGCCACCGCGATGACCGCGGCGCGCATCTGGCGCGTACCAAAGATGCTCATGTCGATGAGTACCTATCTGTCAGTAGTGATCCAACTGGGCTGCCTGGCGCATCCGGCCCTGGCCGGTGTCCGGGTGACAGCTACCCCATCCGCGGGGGGACGGAAGTCTCAGCGTCCGGACTTGGGGTCGAACGCGTCTCGGACCGAGTCGCCGAGAAGGTTGAACGCCACCACGAAGACGACCATGGCGACACCCGGGAACAGCATGTAGACCGGGTCCTGCTCGTAGATGTCGGCGCCGATGGCGAACATCCGGCCCCAGTCAGGGGTGGGTTCGACGTAGCCGACGCCCACGAAGGAAAGGAACGCCACGGAAAGGATCGTGGAGGGCAGCATCAGCGTGGCCTGCACCATGACCGGCGTGATGATGTTGGGCAGCAGCTCCTTGCGGATGATCCGCCCGGGAGAGGCTCCGGAGATCCTCGCGGCCTCGACGAACTCCCGCTCGCGCAGGGTCAGTGTTTCCGCACGGATCAGACGGGAGAGTCCCATCCAGCCCAGGAGCGACAGCACGAGGATGATCGCCACGGTGCGGAGAGCCGTGGGCGTCTCCTCGTCGGGGCGGACGAAGGCCGCGACGACCACCGGCATGGAGGCGATGAAGAACAGCTGGCTGGGGAAGCCGAGCAGGAAGTCCGTCAGACGGCCGACCCAGTAGTCGATCTTGCCCCCGAAGTAGCCGCCCACGAGGCCCATGAGCACGCCCACCACCACCATGAGGACGGTGGCGGCCAGAGCGGTGTAGATCGAGGTGCGCATGCCGTAGACCAGCTGCATGAGCACGTCGCGGCCCAGGTTGGGCTCGATGCCGAACCAGTGGTCGGGGGAGATGCCACCCGCCGCACCCGTCGGCATGTTGAACTCGTCAAGGAGGTCGAGGTTGTCCTGCCCGTACAGGGTGTAGGCGTCCTTGCCGTACAGCATGGAGATCACGGGCGCGAGTATCGCCACCGCGAAGAAGAACAGGACGACGATCGCGGATATGACCCCGACGCGGTCCCGCTTGAAGCGGCGCCACATCAGCTGACCGGGAGAGAGCCCTGCCGCCTTCTTGACTTCCGGCCCACCGGTCTTCGGATCGCCCTCGGTCTCCACGGCGACTGACGCCTCGGAGCCTTCGATCTGCACAGGACTTGTCACGGTCGGCCGACCCCCGTAGGAATCAGCGCCACGCACACGACCCAGTTGGTGCTTATGGCACCACGCATGGGTTCCTCCTCAAGAGTCCACTTGTTCACCGCAAGAGGGGCACCGGCATCCACCGTCATGGACGACGTGTTCAACCGGTACACCCCACGTGCTCGTGAGTCGGCGCCCTGCCAGCGCGTACCTCATTGACCCGAGCTCAACTGAGCTAACTATTGAGCACAACCGGGCTGTAAACCACACTTAAAGGGTCTCGGTTTGACAACATCAAGAGGTCCCGGATGGTCAAAATTCGGACAAAGGGATCCTAGACAGACACGCCCGAAACGGACTGTTAACACACGCTCCGGTGAACGCCGCCCGATATCCGGACGTCTGGCGCAAGAAAACAGGTTGCGGACCAAGAGCGGCGGAAGTACGCGCACACCGTGCTGGGAGTCGTCTCGGCGTCGTCCGGCCGTCGGCACTTCTTCTCCTCCACGACCACCGCCGGCAAGGCTCCGGCCGCGTTCCCCGGGCCGCCTCGCCCCCGTCGGCCACGAGGCGGCCCGGAACGACGGAAGGCCCGCCCCCCGCGCTTCCGCGGGGGCCGGGCCTCGGTCAGGGCCTGGGGTGGGCTCAGCCGTTCTTCGCGCGCGAGGCCGAACGGCCACGCTGCTTCTGGTCCAGGACGACCTTGCGGATACGCACGGTCTCCGGGGTCACCTCGATGCACTCGTCGTCGCGGCAGAACTCCAGCGACTGCTCCAGCGACAGCTTGCGGGCAGGCACCACGTTCTCCGTGGTGTCCGCGGACGCCGCACGCATGTTGGTGAGCTTCTTCTCCTTGGTGATGTTCACGTCCATGTCGTCGGCGCGCGAGTTCTCGCCGATGATCATGCCCTCGTAGACCTCGGTGGTGGCCTCCGTGAAGATGACACCGCGCTCCTGGAGGTTGACCATCGCGAACGGCGTCACGACGCCCGCGCGGTCCGCCACCAGCGAACCGTTGTGACGGGTGCGCAGCTCGCCGAACCACGGCTCGTGGCCCTCGAAGAGGGAGTGCGCGATGCCCGTGCCACGGGTCTGGGTCAGGAACTCCGTACGGAAGCCGATGAGGCCGCGGGACGGGACGATCCACTCCATGCGGACCCAGCCCGAACCGTGGTTCGTCATCGTCTCCATGCGGCCCTTGCGGGTCGCCATGAGCTGCGTGATGGCACCGAGGTGCTCCTCGGGCGAGTCGATGGTCATGCGCTCGATCGGCTCGTACGTCTTGCCCTCGACCTGCTTGGTGACCACCTGCGGCTTGCCGACGGTGAGCTCGAAGCCCTCCCGGCGCATGGTCTCGATGAGGATCGCCAGCGCCAGCTCGCCGCGGCCCTGGACCTCCCAGGCGTCGGGGCGCTCGGTCTCCAGGACACGGAGCGAGACGTTACCGACCAGCTCGCGGTCCAGGCGGTCCTTGATCTGACGGGCGGTGACCTTGTGGCCCTTGCCCCCCTTGCCGACGAGCGGCGAGGTGTTGGCACCGATGGTCATCGAGATGGCGGGCTCGTCGACCGTGATCAGCGGGAGGGCGATCGGGTTCTCGGGGTCGGCGAGGGTCTCGCCGATCATGATGTCCGGGATACCGGCGATGGCGCAGATGTCACCCGGGCCCGCCTTCTCGGCAGGCTTGCGGGTGAGCGCCTCGGTCATCAGCAGCTCGGTGATGCGGACGTTGGACATCGTGCCGTCGCGCTTGATCCACGCGACGGTCTGCCCCTTGCGCAGCTCGCCCTGCTCGACACGGCACAGCGCGATACGGCCGAGGAAGTTGTCGGCGTCCAGGTTGGTGACGTGCGCCTGGAGAGGTGCGTCCTCGTCGTACTCCGGGGCCGGGACCGCGGAGAGGATCGTGCTGAAGAACGGCTCCAGGCTGTCGCTGTCCGGCGGGACGGTGCCGTCCTCGGGCTTGGTCAGCGAGGCGACGCCGTCACGGGCGCAGGCGTAGACGATCGGGAACTCGATCTGGTCCTCGTCGGCGTCCAGGTCCAGGAAGAGGTCGTAGGTCTCGTCGATGACCTCGGCGATCCGGGAGTCCGGCCGGTCCGTCTTGTTGATGCAGAGGATGACCGGCAGCTTGGCGGTCAGCGCCTTGCGCAGGACGAAGCGCGTCTGGGGC
The DNA here is from genome assembly GCF_040295485.1 of Streptomyces sp. NPDC002793. Classification (NCBI taxonomy): domain Bacteria; kingdom Bacillati; phylum Actinomycetota; class Actinomycetes; order Kitasatosporales; family Streptomycetaceae; genus Streptomyces; species Streptomyces sp. NPDC002793. Next base: position 23,414 of record NZ_JBEOVL010000006.1, read on the forward strand.
AGCGGCCCCTCGGAGGCGTCGACCAGCAGGACGACCGCGTCCACCATCGACAGGCCGCGCTCGACCTCGCCACCGAAGTCGGCGTGGCCGGGGGTGTCGATGATGTTGATGGTGATGACGTCGCCGCCATCCTTGGGGTGGTACTTCACGGCCGTGTTCTTGGCCAGGATCGTGATGCCCTTCTCACGCTCCAGGTCGTTCGAGTCCATCATGCGTTCGTCGAGGTTCTCGGCGGCGTGCGCGGCGAAGGCGCCAGCCTGCTTGAGCATGGCGTCGACCAGCGTGGTCTTGCCGTGGTCGACGTGGGCGACGATGGCTACGTTACGGATGTCGTGGCGCGTGGGCATGGGTGGCTTGCGCTTCTCTCGGATCGTGGGATCAGGCGTCTCAGTCGGTCTCGAGTCCTCGTACGCCCGCCGGGCGGCACGCCACGGCTAGTCCAATGGTACGGGCCCGATGGGTCCGGGGCTTCCCGGCCCGATCCGCAGGGCATGGATTCAGCCCATATTCAGCTGGTATTACGCCATCGTCCAGCCGCTCGACGTCGGGACGACACGGGGTACGAGAAGAGGCGCGGACGGGGCCCCGGGCGGACAGCGCCTTGCCCGCCGGGGGGCTCCGGCGGGCAAGGGAACTGAGCCGCGTCTGAGCTGTGAGCGCGGCGTTGACCTGCTACTTCTTCTGACTCGCGGCGGGGCCTGCCGCCGGTTGCCCGGTGTATCCGATGTCCTCGTAGCGGGGTGCGGCGAAGCCGAAGGCGCCGACGTTCGCCAGTTTTTTGTCGACGGCGACCAGCTGCGGCCGCTGATACAGCGGAATCGATCCCGCGGCGGCCCAGATCCGTGCGTCCGCCTGCTTCAGCAGGTCCCTCGACGCGTTGGCGTCGAGCTCGGAGACCGCCCGGTCGAAGAGCTGGTCGACATGGTCCGATCCGACCCGCGTGTAGTTCTGCTCGACGAGCAGCGAGCCGTCCGTGGCGGGCTCCGGCTTGGCGTAGATCGGGCGGCCGTCGGTCGCCGGGTAGGCGGTGGCGGGCCAGGAGTAGAGCGCCATGTCGTAGTCGCCGGAGGCGATGTGGTCCTTGAAGTAGCTGTCGTCGTCGACCTTGGTGACCTGCGTGCTGATGCCGATCGAGTCCAGCATCGCGACGATCTTCGCCCCGACGGTGCGCAGCGCCTGCGATCCGGGGCCCGAGGGCAGGACGAACCGGAGGGTGAGCGGCTTGCCGCCCTTGCCGAGCCGGTCCTTGACGGAGGCGGGGGCCGGCGCCGCGGTTCCGGCGGGGGCGTAGGCGCCCGCGGCGCCGCCGGGCTGCTTGTCCTGGGCGGTGACCTGGGATTCGGCGGCGGTCCTGTCGCCCGGCTTGTCGTCGCCCACGATGTACAGCCCCTCGTCGCGCGAGGCCTTGTCGTCCTTCTCTGCCTTGCCCCCTTCTCCCTCGGCCGCCTTCTTCTCCCCGGCCTTCTCCTCGGCCTTCTCCGCCTTCTCCTCGGTCTTCTTCTCCGCCTTCTTCTCCGCCTCGCTGCCCGCCTCGGTGTCCTCGGTCCTGCGGACCGCGCCGCCCGGGGTCCACCCCGCGTCGGCCAGCAGCGCCCGCGCCTCCTTGGTGTCGCGCTCGCCGAGCGCCCCGCTGCCGTCCTTGTACCCGGGCTGGCCCGCCAGGGCCAGGTGGCTGCCGGGCGGCTCCGCGGGCAGTCCGAGCGGCTTCAGTACGGTGTCGGCGAGCTCCTGCCGGTCCAGGGTGCGGGCGATGGCGCGGCGGACGCGGTCGTCGGAGAGGGGCCCGGACTCGCCGTTCAGCGCGAGCTGCGTGTAGGCGGGCTCCAGGGATTTGCGTACGGCGAAACCCTTCAGCGACTTCTGCTCGGCGGCGTAGGCCGCGACGGCCTCGCGGTTCTTCTCCCGGGCGGCCTGCGCCGTCTCGGCGGCCTCCTCGTCCGAGCCGTGGGCCAGGGCCCAGGACCGCAGGGCTGCGGCCGGGGTGATGTCGGCTCCGGGGCCGTGGGCGGGCGGCTGGCCGTTCCCGCCGCTGTATCGGGCGGCCCGCGCGATGCCGTCCGCCGTCGCGGCGTCGATGTCGGCGACGTCCACCGTGCCCTCGGCCAGCGCCTCGGCGCGGTCCGCCGGCGCGACGGCGCGGAAGACCAGCGATTCGAGCTTGGCCTCGTCGCCCCACCAGCGCGGGTTCCGGTCGAGCACGACCGTCCCCTTCTTCTTGTCCACGCCGCGCAGCCGGAACGGTCCGGCGGTCTTCTTGAGGGTGGCCCTGGCACCGTCGTTGAAGGCGCCGGGCGACCCGGTCACCTCCTTCGGGTACAGCGGTGAGAAGAGCGAGCGCCAGTCGGCGTACGGCTTCGAGAACGTGACCCGCACCTGCAGGTCGTCCTTGCCGCGCTCGATCTTCTCGATCCGCTCGTACCCCGCGTTGCGCGCGGTCCAGAAGGCCGAGTCCTTGCCGCTGAGCGCGCGCCACTGGGCGACGAAGTCGGGGGCTCCGATCTCCCGGCCGTCGCTCCACACGGCCTGCTGGTTGAGGTTGTAGACGACGACCTGCCTGGGCTCCTGCTCGATGACCTTCGCCGACTCCAGGTAGTCGGGATTGAGCCGGGGCTCCCCCTTCGCGTCCATGGGGAAGAGGGAGGGCAGCAGGGCACCGGTGATCCGCGTGGTCGCGCTGTCGGCGTCGGCCTGGAAGGCGTTGAGGGTGGCGGGGACCGCGTCGATCGCCCAGGTGACGGACGAACCCTCGGTCACCCGGTGCCGGGGAGCCGGGGCGATGTCCTGCGGGGCGGCCACGGAGGTGGGGCCCTCGCTGTCCGAGGTGCAGCCCGCCAGTACCGGGATCGTGAGCACGCCTGTCGCCAGGAGCGCGACCGAGCGGCGCTTTCGGGCCGTCCCGCGTGGGACGCCGACGTGGGCCATGGCTGATACCTCCGGGGCCGGCCCGGTCCGCCCCGTACCGGCAGGGACCGGATGATGCGTTCTGGTGGCATTTGCAGTTGATCAGACTGATTCGCTGATCCACTGAATGCATCCGCACGCGCGGGGGGAGGCAGGCGCGGCCGGTGGGGCCGTGGGAATCACCCGTGCGGCCCCGGCCGGGGCCCCTGTCGGTGACCGCGTCCGTGGCGACCTCCCGTCCGGTGCCCGGCCCTCCACCCGCACGGCCGGAACGCGTCGGGTCGGGACGTTCCGGGTCGCGGGCGGCAGTATGCGGACATAGCGTCCCCCCTGTGATGCCGCCTGCGAGCCGTACCGGGACGTCCCGGCTTTCGATACCCGGCAGGATCCTCGTCGCCGCCCTGACGGCGGTGCTCTGGATCTTTCTGCCGGGCGCCCCGGGTGCCCGGGCCGAGGACCCCGTGACCCTGTCCCGTGACGGGCAGATCACCGACAAGGTGGGGGCGCTCGGCGACCGTGAGCCACAGACCGAAGCCGCCCTCGACCGGCTGTTCGACGAGTGGCAGGTGCAGCTGTTCGTGGTGTACGTCCGTGACTTCTCCGGCCGTGACGCCCGGACCTGGGCCGACGAGACCGCGAACCGCAACGGCCTCGGCCAGGAGGACGTACTGATGGCCGTGGCCACGCACGACCGGCAGTACGCCTACTCCGTCGACCCCGGCTCACGCCTCACCGACGCCCAGCTCCAGGACGTGGCGAACACCGCCGTCGAACCGGCTCTCCGGCGGAACGACTGGGCCGGAGCCGCGATCGGCGCCGCCGACGGCTACGCGGCGGTGCTCGCCGGTGACCCCGTCCCGACCCCCGCCGTCACTCCGGGAGCCGCGGATCCCGGTGGTGGGTCCGGCAGCGGGACCTCGGCCGGACTGCTCGTGCCGCTCGCCGTGGTCGTCGTCGCGGGCGCGGTCGCCGCCTTCGCCTTCACCCGCCGGAGGCGGCGTACGAGGACCCGGACGACACCGGCGGCGGGCGGCTGGGGCGGCGTGGCACGAGAGGCGGCCGAGCCGCAGGTTCCGCTGCCGGAGCTCGACGCGCGGGCGAAGGAGGACCTGGTCGACACGGACGACGCCGTGCGCACCAGCGAGGAGGAACTCGGCTTCGCCACGGCCCAGTTCGGCGAGGAGTCAGCGGCTCCCTTCGCCTCTGTCGTCCAGCGGGCCAAGTCCGAGCTGACGGCGGCCTTCCGTCTGCGGCAGGAGCTGGACGACGCCTTCCCCGAGGACGACGCGACGCGGCGCCGCATGCTGGACGAGATCATCAGCCGCTGCGCGGACGCCAACGGACGCCTGGACGCCATGTCCGAGGACTTCGACCGGCTGCGCGCCCTCGAACAGACCGCGCCACAGGCCGTGGCCACCGCCGAGACCACCTACCGCGAGCTGTTGGCACGCGTCTCCGCCTCGGAGACGGCCGTGGGAGCGATGCGGGAGCGGTACGCCGAGTCGGCGGCCGCGCCCGCGGCCGGGGACGTCGAACAGGCCAAGGACCGGCTGGTCTTCACCACCTCCGCGTTGAACCAGGCGCGCCAGGCCGTGGACGCCGGCGACAACGCGCGGGCCGCGGTGTACGTACGCGCCGCCGAAGGGGCGATCAAGCAGGTGTCCACCCTGGTGGACGGGGTGGACCGGCGGGCCGGGGAGCTGGCGGAGGCGGCGGACGGGCTGCCGGGGGCGCTCACCGAGACGGAGACGGACCTCGCCGACGCCAGAGGTCTGCTCGACGGCACGCCGGAGGGTGTGCCGACCGCCGACCTGCGGGGCAGGGTCGCCCGCGCCGAGGCGGTGGTCGGCGATGTGCGGGAGGAGCTCGCCTCCGGCCCCTACGACCCCGTCGACGCCCTGCGCAGGGTGGAGGAGGCCGACGCGGCGCTGGACGAGGCGCTGGCCGGAGCCCGCGAGCAGGAGCAGGGCGGCCGGCGGGCGCGTTCGCTGCTCGACCAGGCCATGCTCACGGCGCGGTCGGCCATCGGTGCCGCCGCGGACTTCATCACCACCAACCGGGGCGCGGTGGGCAGTCAGGCCCGCACCCGGCTCGCGGAGGCACAGCGCCGGTGGGAGCGGGCCGGGGAGCTGGCCTCGGCCGGCGACCCCCAGGGCGCCCTGGCCGAGGCGCAGCAGGCGGACGCGCTGGCCACGCAGGCGCGGAGCCTGGCCGAGCAGGACGTACGCGGTTATCGCGACCAGGACGGCTTCGGCGGTCCGCGCGGCGGCGGCGGGACGGGCGGCGCCGTACTGGGCGGCATCATCCTCGGCGGGCTGCTCGGCGGCGGGCGGGGCGGAGGCCTGGGGGGAGGTTTCGGAGGCGGTTTCGGAGGCGGCGGGTTCGGCGGTGGTCCGGGCAGCTTCGGCGGCGGAGGGACCCGTGGACGGCGGGGTGGCGGGGGTCGCTTCTGACACCGGCGGTCGCTTCCGACACCGGCGCGGGGTGCCGCGCCGGACTCCGCTCACGTACGACGAGATCTCACGCTTTCCCGCACGACATCTCACGCTTTCCCGCACGACACGCTTTATCGCACAAGGAGAGGTGCCATGACCAAGCAGACCATCCTCGGCCGCGTCACCCAGCTGGCACGGGCCAACATCAACGCCCTGATCGACCAGGCGGAGGATCCGCAGAAGATGCTGGACCAGCTGATCCGCGACTACACCGCCAACATCGCGGAGGCCGAACAGGCGGTGGCCGCGACGATCGGCAACCTCAGGCTGCTGGAGGAGGACCATCGGGAGGATGTCGACGCGGCCCGGGAGTGGGGCCAGAAGGCTCTCGCCGCCAGCAGGAAGGCGGACGAGCTGCGGGCCGCGGGCTCGGGCGTGGACGCCGACAAGTTCGACAACCTCGCCAAGGTGGCGCTGGGGCGGCAGCTCGGGTCGGAGCAGGAGGCGAAGACGGCCGAGCCGACGATCGCCTCGCAGACGGTGGTGGTGGACAAGCTGAAGTCGGGCCTGGACCAGATGAAGGACAAGCTAACCCAGCTGAAGTCCAAGCGTGACGAGCTGGTCGCCCGCGCGGCGTCCGCCCGGGCGCAGAACCGGATGATGGACGCAGTGAAGAGCGTCGACGTCATGGACCCGACGAGCGAGCTCGGCCGCTTCGAGGACAAGGTGCGGCGTGAGGAGGCGAGGGCGGTGGGCAAGCAGGAACTCGCCGCGTCGTCCCTGGACGCCCAGTTCGAACAGCTGGACAGCCTCGGGGACAGCGCGGAGATCGAGGCCAGGCTCGCCGCCCTGAAGTCCGCCTGAAGCCCTCAGTACATGCTCAGCAGCTGCTCCACGGAGAGTTCCGCGGCTGGCGCTCCGTCGGGCAGCGCCAGCTCGAACCACACGGTCTTGCCGCGCGGGGTGCGCCGTGATCCCCAGGCGGCGCTGAGCAGCCCGACCAGTTGCAGCCCGCGCCCGCCCTCGTCGGTGTCGCGTGCGCGCCGTCGCCGTGGCTGGACGAGTCCCGCGTCCCACACCTCGCAGACGAGCGTGCGGTCACGGAGCAGCCTGAGCCGGATCTCACCCTCGCCGTAGCGCAGGGCGTTGGTGACCAGCTCGCTGACGAGCAGCTCGGTGGTGTCCACCAGGCCGTCCAGTCCCCAGGCGGTCAGCTGCTCACGGGCCAGCTCACGGGCCCGGCCGACCGAGCGGAGCTCGCGCGGAAGCGGCCAGTCGCCGACCGCGTCCGGGGCGAGACCCTGGATACGGGCCATCAGCAGGGCGATGTCGTCCTCGCCGTGCCGGGTGTCGAGGGTCGTCAGTACGTGGTCACAGACGTCTTCGAGGGGGTGGGACGGCTCGCTGAGGGCCTGCCGGAAGGCGTCGAGGCCCTCGTCGAGCGGATGGTCACGTGACTCGACGAGCCCGTCGGTGTAGAGCGCGAGGAGCGAACCCTCCTTGAGCTCCACCTCGACCTCCTCGAAGGGTTCACCGCCGACGCCGAGCGGCATGCCCGGCGGTACGTCGAGGAGCAGGGCGGCCTCGCCCGGTTCGGCGACCACGGGAGGCAGGTGCCCGGCGTTGGCGAAGGTGCACCGCCGGGTGACGGGGTCGTACACCGCGTACACGCAGGTCGCCAGGTACACCTCGGCGAGGTCGGCCTCGCGTGACTTGTGGGCGGCCCGCGAGGGCCACTGCGCACCGCCGCCGGCGCCGAAGCCCTCGCTCCGCCCGCCGCCGCCCGGGGTGCCGAGACCGCGCGCGACCTCGTCCAGGGCGGAGAGCACCTCGGCGGGTTCCAGGTCCAGGAGCGCCAGCGTGCGTACTGCGGTGCGCAGTTCGCCCATGGCGACGGCCGCCCGCAGCCCACGGCCCATCACGTCGCCGACGACCAGGGCCGTGCGGTGGCCGGGGAGCTCGATCACGTCGAACCAGTCGCCGCCGACCTCGGTGGCCGTGTTGCCCGGGAGGTAGCGGCAGGCGATGTCGAGGCCCGCGGCCTCGGGGTCGCCCGGCGGGAGCAGGCTGCGCTGGAGGATGAGGGCACGCTCGTGCTCGCGGCGGTAGAGGCGGGCGTTGTCGATGCAGACGGCGGCGCGGGCCGCGAGCTCGGTGGCCAGGGCCCGGTCCCGCTCGCCGAAGGACTCGCTGCCCTTCGTCCGGGAGAACTGGACGAGGCCGACGACGACGTCGTGCGCGACCATCGGCACGGCGAGCGTGGAGTGGACGAAGCCGCGTCCGTCTCCGGGCACGTCCTCGAGGCGGCCGGTGCGCAGGGCGACGGCACCTGGTGAGCGGAACGGGTAGCGGTGGACCGAGCCGAGCGCGGGGCCCATGTCTCCGACGGTCTCCGCGCCGGAGCCGGCGAGGACTCCGGGGAGCGCGTCGGACACGGCGCTGGCGTGGGCGACCCGGCGCAGCTCGGCCGATCCGCTGCCGGTCTCGTGGTGGCGCCTGCCCCAGCTGCCGGGCGAGGACTCCTCACCGGTGAGCAGCCCTTGGTAGAGATCGACGGAGGCGAGGTCGCAGAATCCGGGCACGGCGACGTCGAGCAGTTCCCTGGCGGTGGTCTCCAGGTCGAGGGAGTTGCCGATGCGTGCGCTGGCCTCGTTGAGCAGGGCGAGATTACGGCGGGCGCTGGCCGCCTCGCGGGCGGCGATGTGCCGTTGGGTGACGTCGGTGGCGAGTCCGGCGATGCCGACGGGGCGCCCGGAGCCGCTGTGCACGCGGTAGAGGTTCATGGACCAGTGGCGCCGGCCCGTGGTGCCCGGCGGGGTGCCGACGAGCGGGAGATCGGTGACTGCGTCTCCGGTCTCCAGGACGCGCTTGAGGGTGGCGGAGAGACGATCCGCCTCGGGGCGGGCCAGGTAGTCGTCGACCGTGCGGCCGCGGTGGTCCTCGGCCACGCCGCCGAAGACGGTGGCGAACCGCTTGTTGGCCCGCACGACGGTGAAGTCGGTACCGAAGAGGACAAAGCCGAAGGGAGATTGGCCGAAAATCGCCTGTGAGGCGGCGAGATCCGTCTCGATGCGCCGCAGCGCCCGGACGTCGACGACGATGCACAGCGCCGCGCGTTCGCCGGTCTCCGTCTCGCTCGGCATGACGTAGACCTCGGCCAGTCCGCGAACCGCGTTCTCACCCGGGATCCGGAACGGGACGAGGCCCGTCCACTCCTTGCCGTCCAGGATCTCGCCGACCCTGCGGTGGGCGTCGGGGCGTGCCCCGGTGGGCATGAACGCCTCGACCGGGTCCCTGCCCACCACCTCCTCGGAGGTCATGCCGAAGAGACCGGCGGCCCGCCGGCTCCACTGCTCGATCCGTCCGTCGGCCCCGATCGAGAAAGATGCGACCTTGACGTAGTCATAGATCGAGCCAGGCGGGCTGCTCTGCCACATGACGTCGCCCGCCGTCCCAGGTATCTCGCTCACGCGACCGTCCCCTCCAGCTCACACACCGGACCGGTCCTGCCCGCAGTATTCAGCACTACGGGCCTCACCGGCACGACGTTCACGATCACAGCACGGTCTCAGTCCCTTTCAGCCAGATCCTGCCCGACCTCCGGTGATCACTGTGCGTCCCTCCCCTCTCCTAACCAGGCAGAGCGAGCTCGAACCACACGGTCTTGCCGCTTTTTCCGCGCCGGGTCCCCCAGCGGCGTGCGGACCCAGCCACGAGCTGCAGTCCGCGACCGCTCTCGTCCTCGGGTCCGGCAGTACGTTCGGTGGGCGGATCCGGAACCGGATCGGAGACTTCCACCAGCAGGCCCCGGCCCCCGGGCCCCGCTTCCGGCCGTTCACCGTCCGGATGCGGCCACCTCAGCCGGACGCCGATGGGGCCCGAGGCATAGCGCAGTGAATTGGTGACCAGCTCGCTGACGAGCAGGACGGCGACATCGCCCACCGCCGCGTCGAGCCCTTCCTGGTGGAGTGCGTCACGGACCGCATGCCGGGCGCTGCGCACGGAGCCCGGCACCGCCGGGAAGCTCCACTCGGCACCATCGCCTTCGGTATCGGTCACGCCGATCACTTCCCAGGGCCGGCTGCGGGGGCGCACCCTGCTCACAGGGCGTTATCGGCACATACCCGATATTCCGCGCAATCTACCGCTGGTGGTGACCCATGGGGCGTACGGGTGTATGGCACCTCGTCGGCCCGGCCTCCGCCGACCTGAACCCCGCCGCCCCGGTGCCGTCGCAACGGCGCCGCTCAGGCGTGCGAGGCCTCCCGCAGACGGCGCACGGCCTCGGCGACGGCAGGGCGGTCCTGGTCCAGCCAGTCCACGGTGTCCGTCTCGTCCGGGGCGAGCCAGCGCAGCTCGTCGTGGTCCTCCAGTGGAGCGGGCTCGCCCGACAGCAGCCGGACCGTCCACACCCTGAGCACCAAGCCGGGTTTCAGCGGCCACTCCCCCGGGATCCGCTCCAGCGGCTCGGCCTCCACGCCGAGCTCCTCCCGGAGCTCCCGCACGAGCGCCTGTTCGCCGCTCTCACCCGGCTCCAGCTTGCCGCCGGGCAGCTCCCAGCGCCCGGCCAGCTCCGGCGGGGCGCTGCGGCGGGCGGCCAGGAGCCGCCCGCCGTCGCACACGGCCCCGGCCACCACCACGGAATCACTCATGTGCCGGAGCGTAGCCGGTGGTCCCACCCGGGCCGGGGGCCCTTCCTACGGGAGCGCGCTCCGGCTCGTTCGCTCCACCCAGTAGAGCTGCTTGTGTCCGTGACGGTCCAGGCCGTCCGCGATCCTCTGCGCCTCGTCCTGCGTCGCGTAGCGCCCGACCCGGTACCTGTTGCCGTTGTCGTCCTGCCTGATCACCAGCCAGGGGAGCAGGGCACCGCTGTCCGTCATGATCTTCCTCCCCAGCATCCCGCCCCTCTCCCCGCCGGCGTGCACGTCTCTAAGGATCCCCAGGAAACCGCAGTACGCATATGCCGGAGCGTACGCCTGACCTTCACTCAGCGGATGCGTGTTTACACAAAGAGATACGCATCCGGCCATACCGAAAGGGGGCGCACTCTCCGAGTGCGCCCCCTTTTCCGCGGTGCCGAGGCCCGCTCCGGTCAGCCGGCCGGCGCCCGCACGACCGGCGTCGGCAACAGCACCGGACCGGCTGTGGGCCCCTTCCGGCAGACATCGCCGCATTCGGCGTCCAGCGAGCAGCACAGGGAGCAGATGGGTCCCGCCTGGACGGGACAGTCCGCGATGTCCGGCAGCTCGTAGGCGGTTTCGCACACCGCGCAGGTGTGTGTGGCGGTGATGTCGGCGATCTCCACGTCCGGGCCGTTCACCGGGTTCGGACGGGCCAGGTAGTACTTCCCCTTCGTCAGCCAGGCGATCAGAGGGCAGAGGATCAGGGACAGCCCGGCCGCGATGAAGGTGGAGAACGCCTCGGCGTACGTGCCGAAGAGTCCGAAGAAGGCGAGGATCGAGACGGTCGACGCGATCACCATGGCCCCGAAGCCGGCCGGGTTCACGGCGTGGAGGTAGGCCCGTTTGAACTCGATGTAGCGCGGGCTCAGGCCGATCCGCTTGTTGATGACCAGGTCGGCGGCGACGGCCACGATCCAGGCGATGCCCACGTTGGAGTAGAAGCCCAGCAGCTTGTTGAGGGCCGCGAACATGTTCATCTCCATCAGCGTCAGCGCGATGGCGAGATTGAGGAAGATGTACCAGACCCGGCCCGGGTGCTTGTGCGTGAGCCGGGAGAAGAAGTTCGACCAGGACAGCGAACCGCTGTAGGCGTTGGTCACATTGATCTTGATCTGGGACACGATCACGAAGAGGGCGGCGGCCGGGAGCGCGAAGGAGCCGAGCCATGGCTTCAGGGCCTCGATCTGCGGTGCGATCGGCTCCAGCGCGTGCGTCTTGCCGACCGCCTCCAGCGCGACGAAGGCGAGGAAGGCGCCCCCGAGTTGCTTCGCGGCGCCGATGACGACCCAGCCGGGGCCGGCTGCCAGGACGGCGAGATTCCACCGCCGTTTGTTGGTCTCGGTTCTGGCGGGCATGAAGCGCAGATAGTCGGCCTGTTCGCCGATCTGGGCGATGAGCGAGAGGGCGACGCCCGTGCCGAGGCCGAAGGCGACCCAGGAGAAGCCCGGTGCCGCGCCCTCCGTGCCCGTGAAGGAGCCGAACGCACCCCAGGAGTCCGGGGATTCGACGGCGAGCACCACGAAGGGCAGCACCATGCCGACGATCCAGACCGGCTGGGTCCAGGCCTGCACCTTGGCCAGCGCGCCCATACCCCGGAAGACGATCGGGATGACGATCAGCGTGGTGACCAGATAGCCCACCTCGACGGGGAGCCCGATCGCCTGGTGCATGGCCTGCGCCATGATCGAGCCTTCGAGCGCGAAGAAGATGAAGGTGAAGGAGGCGTAGATCAGTGAGGTCAGCGTCGACCCGAAGTATCCGAAGCCCGCCCCGCGGGTGACCAGGTCCATGTCCAGGCCGTACTTCGCGCAGGCCCGGGCGATCGGGATGCCGGTGAGGAAGATGATCGCCGCCGCCGCCAGGATCGAGGCGAGCCCGCTGGTGAATCCGTAGGTGAAGACGATGGACGCACCGATCGCGAAGTCGGCGAGATACGCGATGCCGCCGAGCGCCGTCCCCGCGACCGTCGAGGGGGACCAGCGCCGGAAGGAGTGCGGCGCGTAGCGGAGGGAATAGTCCTCGCGGCTCTCGTCGGCCGCGAGCCTGGCATAGCTGCGCCGGGGCGCCCCGGGCCCCTGTTGCGGTGCGTGTCGCGGTGCCTCGCCCGTCGTGGGCGTTGCCGTGTCCGTCATCGGTGACTTCCCGTCCGTCGGCGCGGTGTGCGGTGACGAACGGGAAGTTAAGACTTGGACATGACAAGCTGACGCAGCGGACGATTGCCCGCCGGTTACGTGCGGCGCCGGGGTGTTAACTCCGCGTCACGCACGCCGGACGTCCCGTCGCTCCCAGCGGTCACCACGGTCGTCCCACCTCTCACCCCACCTGCCCCGGCGGTCACTTGACCGGCAGATGGTAGGCAATCCGATAGCGGTCGGCGGGGACGACCACGTCGGCCGTCTCCACCGCCATCCCCGACGCGTAGTACGTCCGGCCGATCACGATCACCACATGGCCGGGCACCCCGCCGAGCGTCAGCAGCTCCTCCGCCAGACCCGGCCGCGCTCCGACCTCCTCCGTCACGTTGTCCACGACGACGTCGATCGCCGCCATGCGGTCGACGACGCCGCAGCCGCCCAGCGGGCCCTCCTCCGGCAGCATCACCGGCGTACGCCCCGTGACGGCCAGGGGCTCCCAGGTCGTGGACAGCATCATCGGCTCGCCCGCCTCCCGGAAGACGTACCTCGTGCGCATCACCCGGTCACCCGGCTCGATCCCGAGCCGCTCGGCGACCTCGGCGCTCGCCCCCTCCTGCTCGCTGCGGGACTCCCAGGTCCCCCGCATGCCTTCAGCTGCCTGCTCCTGACGGAACGGGCTGGCTCCCGCTTCCGGCCGGTAGCCGGATCGCTCGATCCGGCGTGGCACCGGACGCGCCCGCACATAGGTGCCCGAACCCGACCGCCCCTCGACGAGCCCCTCCGCCATCAGCACCTTGCGCGCCTCCAGCGCCACGGTGTCCGAGACGCCGTACTCCTCGCGGATGCGCGCCTGCGACGGCAGGCGGGTGTGGGGCGGCAGCGCGCCGTTGACGATCTTCTCCCTGAGATCGCTCGCCACGCGCAGATAGGCAGGCTGCTCACCGAAAGCCACGGGCCACTCCCAACAGGTTGACTGACAGCGACAGCGTTGCAACCGTGGGTTGAGTACCGCAAGCGCAGGCCAGGGTTTCACTCGAAGTGATGATTCCCCGTCCAACAGCGCATGTCCGGCCCGGGTACGCGTCAGGTACTCCCCCGTCCCATGGCACCCCCGGCCTTCGGGGTCCGGACCCGTCGCCTGTCAGCTGCGGGGTTCGATCCTCAGGTCGCCCGCGGTCACCCTGCGGATGTGGTCACTGGCGAGCATGGCGTGCGGATACCCGAGTCCGATCGCGCCGGCCTCGTCGAGGCGGGCCAGTTGGGGAGCGGTGAAGTCGACCTCCAGGGCGCCCAGATTGTCCTCCAGCTGTGCGAGGGTGCGCGCGCCGACGACCGGTGCCGTCACCCCTGGATTCCGGAGGGTCCACGCCAGCCCGACCTGCGCGGGTGTCCGGCCCAGCTCCGTGGCGACCTCCTTCACGGCGTCAGCGATGGCCAGGTTGCGTTCGGTGAGCGTGCCCAGGGCGAAGTTGAAGCTCCTGCGCGTGCCGTCGCCGGACGCGGCGGCCGTCCCGTCGAGGTCCGCGCGGCTGTACCTGCCGGAGAGCACCCCGCCGGCCAGGGGCGAGTACGGGATCACGCCCAGCCCCATCTCCCGTGCCATGGGGATCAGGTCGCGTTCCCCGGTGCGCTCGATCAGGTTGTACTCGATCTGCAGGGCGACCAGCGGTGACCAGGCACGCAGATCGGCGATCGCCTGCATCCGCGACACCTGCCAGGCCGGGGCGTTGGAGATCGCCACGTACAGGACCTTGCCCTGCCGTACCAGATCGTCCATGCCGCGCAGGATCTCCTCGACCGGCGTCGAGAAGTCCCACACGTGCAGGTAGAGCAGGTCGATGTAGTCCGTGCCGAGCTGTCGCAGACTCGCTTCCACCGAGGCGAACAGGCTCTTGCGGTGGCTGCCCCCGGAATTCGGGTCACCGGGCCGGCGCAGCGTCGTGTACTTCGTCGCCAGCACGAGACTCTCGCGGTTGTCGCGGGTGAACTCGCCCAACAGGCGCTCCGAGCTGCCGTCGGTGTAGGTGTTGGCGGTGTCGATGAAGTTCCCGCCTCGTTCGACATAGAGGTCGAACAGTTTGCGGGCCTCGTCCTGCCCGGCGCCCCAGCCCCACTCGGTGCCGAAGGTCGCCGTGCCCAGTGCCAGCGGTGAGACCCGCAGCCCGGAGCGGCCCAGCAGGCGGTAGGTGTCGAGAGTGAGCGGCATCGTGTCCTCCAGTGCGTGTGATCCGTCGGGACCAAGCCTGTGACCGCCGCCGGCCGGGGGTAAGGGAAGGCTGTTCCTGGGAACACCGGTCCCACCCTGACTGTTGGACGGGACATGATGACCCGCACCGTGGACGCGACCCAGGAGCTGGCCGCGTTCCTGCGGACCCGGCGCGAGCGCCTTGACCCGCTCGACTTCGGCCTGCCGTCGCGCCGTCGGTCCCGGCGGACCCCGGGGCTGCGCCGCGAGGAGGTCGCCGAACTGGCCGGGGTCAGCGTCGACTACGTCGTACGGCTGGAACAGGCCCGCGGGCTGCGCCCCTCGGCGGACGTGGTGGAGGCGCTGGCCGGGGCACTACGGCTGGCCCCCGACGAACGGGCCTACCTCTTCGACCTGACCCGTCAGCGCCCCCGCGACGCCGACCTGCCCGCCACCGCGGCAGCGCCGCCGCTGGCCCGGCTGGTCGCCGACCTGTCACCGCTGCCGGCCATGCTGATGAACCACCGGTACGACGTCCTGGCCTGGAACGCCGAAATGGCGGAGCTGATCCTGGACTTCGGCACCCTGCCGCCGTCGCAGCGCAACGCGATGTGGCTGTGCCTGATGCATCCGGAGATGCGCGAGTTCTACGTGGACCGTGAACGCGTCGTGCGCGAGGGGGTCGCCCATCTGCGCGCCGCGTGGGCCGCGCATCCGGAGGACCGGGCGCTGACCGGGCTCATCTCCGAGATCACCACGCACAACGAGGAGTTCGCGCGGCTGTGGGCCCAGCAGGACGTCAAGGTGAACGGTCGCGGACACAAGGTGCTGCGGCATCCTGACGTCGGTGAGATCGCGGTCCACTTCGAAGTTCTCATGCCACTTCAGGACACGGACCAGCGGTTGATGATCTGCCGCGCCGCGGACGACATGAGCCGGTCGGGACTGGACCGGTTGTGCGCGGCGGCCCGGCCGACGGGCCTCGCGCCGTAGGCGCCGTCAGCGGCCCGTCCAGTGCGTGTCGTGCTTGATGAAGAACTCCGCGCGCTCCTTCTCCGGCCAGTCGGAAACCTTTCCCACCGTCTCGAAGTACTCCTCGCGGGGCGCACCCGGTGTGAAGAGGAGCAGCATCGACGCCGGTTCCTCGGAGTCGTTGCGGAAGGCGTGCAGGCCGCCCTGGGGCACGTACAGGAAGTCACCCGCCGTGGCATCGGTCCAGCGCTCGCCGTCGTAGATGCGCACCGTCCCGTCGAGGACGAAGAAGGACTCCGAGATCGACCGGTGGAAGTGTTCCGCCGGACCGCCCGCCTTGGGACCCATGGTGATCCTGTACAGGCCGAACTCGCCGTGCGTCGACTCCGACGTGGCCAGGTAGTGGGTGCTGCCCCCGCCGCGTGTCAGCAGATCCGGGGCCGTGTCCGCAGGCCGGTAGCGCGCACTGATCTCGCCCGCGCCCGGGGTGTAGACGGATTCCGGGTACGACATGCCGCTCTCCTCGCCTCCGGCCGTGGACCGGACCGCTCGTCGCGCGCGCCGGTACCGCACCGGCGGCGTGGTCTTCCCTACCTTCGTACGGTGAGCCTCAAGCGCATCTCAGTTGTCGCGCCCCTGATCGCGGGCACGTTGATCCTCCCCCTGCCGCCGCTCTCCCACGCCGCCGGGCCCCGCCCGGCCCCGGACCCCGTCTGCGGCAGGACCGACTCCCCCGCCGACGCCTCGTGGGCACCGTCCTCCACCACCTTCGGCGAGGCCGAGGGATACGACCCCTATGTCGGCAACGGCTACCTGGGCCACCGGGTGCCCGCCACCGGCGCCGGATACGCCGACACGGACCAGAAGACCGGCTGGCCCCTCTACACCCCACGGTACGACGGAGCCTTCGTCTCCGGGCTGTACGCCCGGGACAAGGGCCTGGCGGAGGGCCGCGAGGTGATCGCGGCGCTGCCGTCCTGGACCACGCTCGACGTGACCGTCGGTTCCGAGACGTACGGTTCGGCCACCCCCGCCGGCCGTGTCTCCCACTACCGCCAGACCCTCCACCTGCGCTGCGGTGTCGTGGTCACCTCCCTGCGGTGGACCACTGCGGACGGCCGCGCGACCGACCTGACCTACGAGGTGCTGGCGGACCGCTCCGACGTGCACACCGGCGCCGTGCGGCTGCGGATCACCCCGCGCTGGAGCGGCACCGCGACGGTCACGGGCCGACTGGACGCGCGCGGGGCGCGCCGGGTCACGGTCGCCGATGACGGCACGTTCCGCACGCTCGGGACGGGCACGGACGGGGCGATCGTCCAGCGGGGCACCGACGGCGCCCGCACCACCCGGGTCAGGGCCGGCCGCTCCTACACCTTCGAGAAGTACGTCGGCGTCGACACGGCCCTCACCTCCCGCACCCCGCTCGCCTCCGCCACGGCCGCGGCGGAGCGGGCCGCCCGGCGCGGCTGGTCCGGGGTCCTCGCCGGCAACGCGCGGGCGTGGCGCCAGGCGTGGGCGTCCGACGTCAGGACGCCGGGCAGCCCGGACCTCCAGGCCTGGCTGCGTGCCGCGCAGTACGGGCTGCTCGCCAACACCCGGCCCGGCTCCTCGGACAGCATCGCGCCGGCCGGGCTGACCAGCGACAACTACGCGGGCATGGTGTTCTGGGACGCGGAGACCTGGATGTTCCCGGGGCTGCTCGCCACCCGCCCCGAGCTGGCCCGCTCCGTGGTGGAGTACCGCTACCGCACCCGGGACGCCGCCCGAGCGAACGCCGAGAAGCTGGGCCACGAGGGGCTGTTCTACCCCTGGACGAGCGCGAGCAGGGGGCGCCTGGACTCCGAGTGCCAGAGCTGGGACCCGCCGCACTGCCTGACCCAGAACCACCTCCAGGGCGACATCGCGCTCGCCGTCTGGCAGTACTACCTCGCCACCGGTGACCGCGCCTGGCTCGCCGAGCGGGGCTGGCCGCTGCTGAAGGGCATCGCCGACTTCTGGCAGTCGCGCGCCACGGCGAACTCCGACGGCAGCTACTCGGTGAAGAACGTCGCGGGCCCCGACGAGTACAGCAACGGGGTCACGGACGGCGTCTTCACCAACGCGGTCGCGGCCACCGCCCTGCGCCACGCCACCCGCGCCGCCTCGCTCCTCGGCCACCCGGCACCCGCCGGCTGGACCCGGGTCGCCGACGGGCTGCGCATCCCGTACGACGCCGAGCGGAAGCTCTTCCTCCAGTACGCCGGTTACAACGGCTCGACCATCAAACAGGCCGACACGGTCCTGCTCATCTACCCGCTGGAGTGGCCGATGGCGGAGGGCGCCGCCGCAGCGACCCTCGACTACTACGCCGCCCGCACCGACCCGGACGGCCCCGCGATGACCGACTCGGTGCACGCGATCGACGCCGCCGCGATCGGGGAACCGGGCTGCGCGACGTACACGTACCTCCAGCGCGCCGTACGCCCGTTCGTCCGGGGCCCGTACAACCTCTTCTCCGAGGCGCGGGGCGAGAAGTCCGGAGCCGAGGACCCGCTCTCGGGCTTCCCCGCCGAGGACTTCCTGACCGGCAAGGGCGGGTTCCTCCAGGTCTTCACGCACGGACTGACCGGGCTCAGGCTGCGCGAGGACGGCGTACGCCTCGACCCGCTCCTGCCCCCGCAGCTGCGCGAGGGCGTGGAGCTGACGGGGCTGCGCTACCGGGGGCGTACGTACGACATCGCGGTCGGCCCCCGGACGACCACGGTCCGGCTCACGGACGGCGCGCCCTTCACCGTCCACACCCCGGCGGGCCCCCGCCTGCTGTCCGGCACACTCACTCTCCCCACCCGCCGCCCCGACCTCACCCCGACGCCCGACGCCGCCCGCTGCCGCCCGGCGGCGGCGACCTCCGAGGCGCCCGGTCTGTACGCCGAGGCCGCGGTGGACGGCAGCCCGTCGACCGCCTGGTCACCGGACGGTGCGACGGGCACGCTGACGGTGACCCTGCGCGAGGCGGCCCGCATCGCGTCGCTCACGCCCACCTGGACGGACGTCGCACCGGCCTCCCACACCCTGGAGACCTCCCTGGACGGCCGCACCTGGCGCCCTTACGAACCGGGGGCCACGGCCCGCCGGGTCAGGCTCACGGTCCGCTCCGCCGACGCGGAGAAGCCGACGGGGGTGACCGAACTGACCGCCACCACGCGCGATTAGGAGAACGCCTGCCACGGGCAGCCCGGGCGGGCAGTAGCATGTCGGGCCGGGCGGAGCCGTAGCGCAGAGGTCGTCGCGCGCGGTCTCCAAAACCGCGAGGACGCCGGTTCGAATCCGGCCGGCTCCGCTCTCGGTCCAGGACGGGGTCACTGTTGTTGTCGGTGCCGGGTGACAGCATCCGAGCATGGATGACGATGCCTGTAACTGGCGCACCTTCCTCGGTCGTTGGCAGGAGGAGTGGGTCCCGCGCGAGGACGACGGCTACGAGGACACGGACGCGGACAACGGGGAAACCCACTTCAGCCCGGGCGGTCCCGGGGCGGACGAGGCCGCGATCGCAGCGGCCGAGCGACGGCTGGGCCGGCGGCTGCCGCCCTCGTACCGTGAGTTCCTGGCGGTGAGCGACGGGTGGCACGTCGATCAGATGGCCGGGGTCTACCAGCTCGGTGGTGTCGCGGACATCGGCTGGTTCCAGGATCCGTACGACATGACCCGGCTGTACGAGGGGAATCTTGACGACAATCCGCGCCAGGAGGACACCCTGCTCGCCGGGATGTGGCAGCGGGCACTGCAACTGGAGACGGACTCCGACATGTCGCACGCCCTGCTCGACCCGGGCGACACCGACCAGGACGGCGAGTGGGCGCTCTACGTCCACAAGGGCTGGGGCGGTGAACACCCGGTCCGCTACCCGTCGTTCCGCGCGTACATGGAGGCGATGTACCGCGGTTTCCACGCCGACCGGGCGCAGAGGCCCGACTTCGTGAACGCGACCACGCGCACCCAGGATGCCCGTGTCGAGGAGGCCCGGCTGCTGGCCCTGCGTGGACGCCACGAGGAGGCCCGGCCGCTGCTGGAGGAGGCGTTGTCCTTCGGCCGTCCACGGAGCGACGTCCTGCTGACCCAGATCCTCCATCTGCTGAATCCGCGTGGTTCCCGGGATTACGGCTCCCTGGTGGCCGATCCGCGCTATCTGCCCGAGGTCCTGCCCGTGCAGGCCATGGAGCCGGCGAGCGGCGAATGGCAGCTGGGCGGGGACGACCGCTGGCTCGGCATGATGGCTGCCCGCGGAGCGGCCCGGGAGACCGCCGAGGCCGTGCTGAGCGCGGTGCGGGACGGCACCCATCGCTACGCGCCTTCCGGTCCATGGAGCGGGGCCGTCGCCGACGCCCGGGAAGCGGCCCGCTGGGGGCCGACCGACGCCGCATGGCGGGTGCTGCGGGACGCGCTGCCCCTGTGGGAGGCTCCCGGGCCTTCCCTGATCGCCCCGATCGGCCTGCTCGCCGATCCGGTCCTGGGTCAGCTCGTCACCCCGGAGCGTGGGCGGGAGATCCTCGCGACCCCTCGGGCCGGGGAGACGGGTCCCGCTCCCGAGCAGGTCCCCGATCTCGATCCGCCTGGTCTCGCCTGGCTGACGGGGCCCGCGGCGGCCCGGCGGCCGTTCGGCGGATACCGCTGTGTCTGGGTCGAAGGGGCCGATCCCGACCGCCTGCCCAGCCTGATCGGCGCGGACGGGGCCGAACTGAGCGCGCCCAGGGATCAGCGCAGGGCGCACCTGCGGGCATCCCAGCTCGCCGCGAGGGAGGGCACGGAGCCCTGGGAGGATCGGGCCGTGGTCGCCGTCGGCCGGACTGCCGAGGAGTGGGCCTTCGCCTTCGACGGCAATCCCCCCTACCTGAACGACCGGTTCGCGTCCCCCGCCCCCGCCGCCTCCTCGTCCGGCCGCGCGGTGGTGGTGTGGCACGACCAGGGTCGGTCGTCCTCGGGCGAGCGCCCGCCCGTGTTCCACCTGTCGGTCGCCGAACAGGGTGAGGAGATCTATGCCTTCACCGTGCGAGGTACCGATATCCAGCGCACCGGCGCGATACCCGAAGCACTGGATCCCGCACGGCTGTTCCGCCCGGAGGACACCGAACCGGGCAACGAACTGCGCACGCTGGAGGCGCTGCACACCGAACTCGGACTGTCACTGCCCCGTTTGGCGCTGACCCGGGGCCGCCCCCGCACCTTCGTCACCCGCTCCTGGGCCCGGGCGCCCCGCCCGGGCGAGACCTTCGCCTATCTCGGCTTCGCACGGCACCGGCACTGAACACGGACTCCGCACGCCCACCCGGGTCCCGGGTCCCGGAAGTCGAGCTCCGGGACGCCCTGTTCGCTCTTTCGGGGGACGGGAAGAACGCCCCGGCGGAAGCGCTCCCGGACGGACTCTGCCGCCCCTGCCGCGAGACCTCTCCCGATGGGGCGCCCACCCCGTCCGAGCCGACCGCCGAACGCGACATCGAGGCCCACATGAGCGCGTTGCGCGAGGCCCTCAGGCTGCCGTGACGGCTGCCGACCCGGCTGTCAGCCGCGCGCGGCCATCCGCACGAACGTCGTCCACTGACGGGCTCCGACGCGCAGTACCGGGCCTTCGGCCTGCTTGGAGTCGCGCACGTACACGGACGCGGGCACGGGCGCCACCTCGACGCACTGGCCACCGTCCCCTGCACTGTGACTGCTCTTGGTCCAGGTCAGCTCTATTGCTTCGTCGGCGTTCTTGTTCACAGCTCTCCCAAGAGTTTCTCGATCTTCACCAACGACTCCTTCGGGGTCAGAGCCTGGGCCCGCAGGACGCCGTAGGTGGATTCCAGCGCCTGAACCTTCCTGGGCTCCGAGTGCACGACTCCTTGGCTCTGCGCTTCCACGTAGCCCATCCTCCGCCGGTTCTTGGTGAGGATCAATGTGAACGGCCCGGACAGGCCCGCGTGTTCGTCCCTGTTCGTCGGCATGATCTGGATCTCCACGTTCCGCTGATGCCCGACGATCAGCAGCTGTTCAAGCTGACTGCGCAGTACGGCGGCGCCTCCGAGCGGCCGTCGTACGACCGACTCCTCGATGACGAAGCTCAGCAGCGGAGCCGGACGCTTGGAGAGAATCTTCTGCCGGTCCAGCCTGGCGGCCAACCGCTGCTCGATGGTTGCCTCGTCAAGCAGGGGGCGCCACATGGCGAACACGGCTCGGGCATACCCCTCACCCTGGAGAAGCCCGTTCACCACCTGCGCGTCGTACGCGTGAAGTTCGACTGCCTCGGCCTCCAGCCGCACGAACTCCTGGAAGAACGACGGATACCGCGCCCGCTCCACCTCTTCCTTCATGGCCACCAGCACCCCGTGCCCGCCCAGGACCCGGTCCAGCGCGTCCACCAACTCCGGCTTGGGGATGCGCCGCCCCTGCTCCACCGAGGCGATGTGGGCCTCGCCGTATCCGACTCTGGCACCGAGCTCCGCCTGCGTGAGCCCTGCGGCCTCGCGCAGGAGCTTCACCTGGCGGCCGAAGCAGCGCAGGAACCCGCTCCCCGGGTCCGGGGAGCCTTCGACGGCACCGGCCACCGCAACGTCCATGCTTCCTCACTCCTGGATCAGCCCGCAGTGGCAGCACGTTAGGGCCGCCTACGGGTGCCAGGAGCCGGTTTCGCCCGAATGTCCGTCGTGCGGGTGACGACACTCCCGTACAGCCCTGCCAGATTCCGGCGGAGCCCCGACAGACCCCGCCCGTACGGGCGTCGGTGCTGGTGAGAGCGGTGTGCGGGACGAGATCTTCGACCCATGACGATGCCCGGCCACACCGCGCCGCACCCTGCGGACACCTTCGAACTCCGCTTCTCCTCCACCCCGCGCGGCGCCCGCCTGGCGCGGCGGCTGGCCTCCCACCGGGTCCACGAGTGGGGGCACCCCTACGGATCCGAGGTGAACGACACGGTGGGCCTGGTCGTCGGGGAGCTGGCCGCCAACGCGGTCACACACGGGCTGGTACCCGGCCGGGACGCGCTGCTGCGGCTGAGCCGGGTGGCTGCCGGGCGCCTACGGGTGGAGGTCAGCGACACCCGGAGCGAGCGGCTACCGGTCCCCTCAGCCGGCTCTCCGGCCGACGCGGAGGCGGGACGCGGGCTGGTCCTCGTCGCCGCCCTCTCCGAGGAATGGGGGGTCGCCCCGAGGGAGGGCGCCCCGGGCAAGACCGTCTGGGCAACTTTGGACACCGCACCTCTGTGAGCACGGTGATTTCCGCATCCGCCCTCCCCCGGGGCGACCGACGTGGAACATTCATCGCGTACGCATACCGGTAACCCCAGCCGTCCGTAAGGGCGTTGGAAGGCGGAGAAACGTTGAACAGGACCCGAAACGCACGAGTCAGGTCGGCCGTGGCCGTGGGAGCACTCCTGGCCGGCTTCGTGGGCGGCGCCGCCGTCAGCGCGCCGTCCGCGATCGCCGCGGCCGATCCCGCCTGCAGCCGCGGGGCCACCATCTACAACAAGGTCACGAATCCCACCTCGTACAAGTATATTCCCTACGCCTCCAGCAATACGAGTAACTGCTGGCTGGACTACGGGATGAGCAACTCTGCGGTCACGGCCCTGCAGAAGAACCTGAATTCCTGCTACGGATACAAGCTGGCAACGGACGGCGACTACGGGGATCTCACCGAAGCCGCGGTCGTGGCCGTGCAGAAGAAGGTGGGCGTCTCGGCGGACGGCGATTACGGACGTAATACGCGGAGCGCAATGGTGTGGGCGAACTACAGCATAGAAACCGGGGCGCGCATCAACTGCAACTGACGAACCTCCAGGAGTCGGCCCGGCTCCTGCCGCAGGCCTGCGGGATGGGCGGCGACGCCCGCCCCGCAGGCCTTCTGCGTTGGATCTCCACACGGTGCACCCAGGAGGTTCGTGGTCTCCGACGGTCCTCCACCCGCAGGGCGAACTCCTCACACCGGTAGCGAACTTTGTCCCGTTCGTGCCGTATTAAAGATTCGACCGACAGACAGTCCGCCGATCGGCCCGGTGAAGAGAACGTATTGGTCCATGAACCGATGTGACCGCGCCGGCTTTTCGATGTGGATAAGCGTTGCGAGGGGCTACCGGGTGGGTGGCCTCGTAACACCCTCACGTGCTTTCATCCTTCACATCGCGGACGCCAAGGCAACCGCGACCCCGGCAAGGGACTTCTTTCCTGATGGAGTTGCCCCGGCCATCGGAATTAACGTGAAAGGAATTCACCTCATGAGCTCCGCCCCCCAGATCCAGACCCAGGAAATCTCCGACGCGGACCTGGACACCGTGTCCGGCGGCGTCGTCACCGGCCTGGTCGGCGACGTCTCCCTGCAGACGCCTCTCACCTCGTTCTCCGCAGGCGTATCGGGCGCCGCCGCTGTCGACGCGCTGGGTGTCGCCGGGCTCGGCTCCGCCACCACGCTCTCGGCCTGATCCGACACCGAGCCCGTATGCCCCGATGCCACCCAGGCCGCGGGGCATAGGGGTCGTGAACCACCATGGGCGACACGCACACCGGACATTCGCACCCTGGACCAGAAGGCTTCGCACGTGAGGGACCACCCGCACACGACTCGGCGTACGCCGGAACCGGACAACCGGTGGGAGCTCGTCTGGAGTCACCGGGACGAGTTGATGGAGATCGCGCGCCGCCGGTCGTCGAGCGCCGAAGAGGCCGAGGACGCCGTCCAGGAAGCGATGCTCCGCGCGGTGGAGGACCCTGACGTCCAGTACGGCCGGGTGCGCTCGTGGCTCAGGCGCGCGACCGTGAGCGCGTGCGCCGAACGTCGACGCCAGGTCGCCCGCGACTCGGAGCTGAGCACGAGCCCCTACGCCGCTCCCACCGCGCCCTTCCCGGTCGAGGAAGTGGCGTGCGACCGGGCAGAGGCCCGATGGCTGGCCGGCCGCAGCGCGGACCTGCTGCCCGCCCGCCAGGCGGAGGCGCTGCGGCTCCAGTCCCAGGACCTCGACGTCGGACAGGTCTCCCGGGCCATGGGGCTGAGCTACCGCGCGACGGAGTCACTGCTCGCCAGAGCCAGGCGTTCGCTGCGTGAGGTCCTGGCCGGAAGTCTCACCCTGGCCACGGCCGCCTGGCTGTTCGTGCGCAGGTTCCCGCGCACGGGCTTCGCCCAGTCGGCAGTGGCGGCCTCGGCCGCGGTGACGGCCGCCACGGTGGGACTGTCCCTGCCCACCGCTCCCCCCGACCGGCCGGACGACCGCCCCCCGAGGGCCGACGCCCCACGGCCCGCCCAGGTCACGGAGCTCCCCGCCGCCCGCCCGGCTCCGGAGCATCCGCCCGCGCCGTCCCCGCCCCCGGCCCCGCGGCGCGTCGACCGTGGAGGCCAGGACACCCCGCGGCCCCCGGCGGCCGGCTCGCCGACGACGTACGAGCCGCAGATGGCGGCAGCGGTGCGGATACGGATCGGTCCCTTCGCCCCGGTGCCGGAACTGCCGTCCCTGCCCGTGCCGGCATCCCCGCCGTCCCTGCCCGTGCCGGCATCCCCGCCGTCCCTGCCCGTGCCGGCATCCCCGCCGTCCCTGCCCGTGGACGCGCCCGGCACACTCCCGACGGAGCCGCCCTCGCTGCCGCCCGGTGCCGCCTCCCCCGTAACACCCCTCAGGCCGGCGCCCGGTCGGCCGTGAGCCCCTCGTCCGCCACTCCCAGGCGGGCCTGTTCCTCCTCGACGATCCGGCGTGCCAGCTCGGTGTCCGACACGTCGACCGCGTCCGGGGTGGCTTCGGCCACGGCGCTGCGGCGGGCATAGGCGTCGAAGAGGCGGGTCTTGGCCTCCAGCATCTTCACCATGCGTTCGTCCACTCCCCCGGTGGCGAGGAGACGGTGCACACGGACCGGCCTGACCTGGCCCATGCGGTGGGCCCGGGCCACCGCCTGGTGTTCGATGGTCGGCTTGATCTGGGGTTCGCAGATGACGACGACGGAGGCGGCCTGCATGTTGAGGCCGACACCCGCTGCCTGGATCTGTGCCAGGAGCACCGCCGAGCCCTGGGCACCGGCGAAGTCGTCGACGACCTGTTGCCGTCGGCCGGCCGGGACGCTTCCGGTGAGCGGGCCGAACACCGGGGCGCCGTCGGTTCCGGCCGTGACGGCCTCCCGCACCACGCCCAGCACGTCCTTGAAGTTGGAGAAGACCACCGTCTTCTGCCCGTTCTCCCCGGCCTCCTGAACGATCTCCCGGAGCCGGTCCAGCTTCGCCGACTTCTCGGGACGCATGTAGGCGGCCCTGCGCATCGCCATGAAGTTGCCCGCGCTCACGGCCTCGCGGTACGCCTCCTCGTCCGAGGCGCTCAGCTCCTCCCACTCGTCGGTCTGCTGGAGACTCGGGAGTTCCTGCAGCACGTCCTCCTGGTTGCGCCGCAGATAGACCGGGGCCACGGCCTTGCGGAAGGCGACCGACCCGGCCAGCGCGTCCCGTTCGCCGAGGGCGTCCGCGACGTCGCCGTCGAGCATCCGGACCAGGTTGCGGAACTCGACGACCCTGTTCTCCATCGGGGTACCGGTCATGAAGAGGGTGCGTTCGCTGCGGTCCGTCCACAGGGCGACCGCCTGGGAGCGCTTGGTCTTCGGGTTCTTCACGGAGTGCGCCTCGTCGACCACGAGCAGCCCCACCCGGCCCGCGTCCGGAGCGGGAAATCCGCGCAGCCCGTCGAACGTGGTCACGGCGACCCCGCCCCGCTCCTGCCAGTCGGCGTACGCCTCGCGCCGGTCGGGGCCGTGCAGCACCACGACGCGCAGGGCGCTCCGGGCCTCGACCTCCCGCGTCCAGTTCACGAGGACGCTCGCCGGGCAGACGACCATGAAGTGGTTCCGCCCCTCGGCGGCCAGGTGCGACAGCACGGCGATCGCCTGGATGGTCTTCCCCAGGCCCATCTCGTCGCCGAGTATCACCTTGCGCTGCGCGAGCGCGAACTTCGCGCCGAACGCCTGGTATCCACGCAACGACACCCGGCGGTGCGTGTCGTCGAGGTGCTGGGTCCGTACGCGCTCGGCGACGTCGTCCGGGAGGAAGCCCTCGACGGCGGCCTCGTCCGGCGACCGCCCCGAGATCTCGGCGAGGACGCTGTAGTACTCGGCGGAGCGGAGTTCGAAGTCGACCCAGGCCGCGACGTCGGACGACGTCCCTCGCAGCAGGTCGACGGAGGCCTGGGCGAACATCCCGGACAGGCCGGACCGCTCCCCTTCGTCCACCAGCGACCGGATCTCGGCGACCGCCGCCGACGCGCGGGCCTTCTTCTCCCGGCCCGCCAGAAGCATCCGGAACCGTCCGGCGGCGGGCCTGGCGTCGATGAGCGACGGGCCGAGCCGTGCGGACAGGGCCGTGGCCCTGTCGACCGCCCGCCGGGCGTCCGACCCGGCCTCCACCAGGACGTGCAGGGCGGTGACCAGCGCGGTGGTGCTCGGTTCGGGCCGGTCCACGTCGATGTGGACGGCCACGGTCTCCCGCACCGCCTCGGCGAGCCGGCGGGCGGCGGCGAGCATCTGGTCGACGGTGCGCTGCCCGACACCGGGAATCTGCCGCAGCCGGTAGGGGCCCGCGTCGAGGACACTGCCCAGGGTGCGCAGTCCGCTCTTCTCCACGCTCCCCAGCCTCAGCCGGCCTTCGGTGACGTCCTGCAGCCGCGCGACGGGGATGGCGGCGAGTTCCCGCTCGACAGCCGCGTCATGGATCGGCTTCAGGGCCGCCCGTACCGCCTCGACCGCCCGGGCGTGATCACCCACCACCGCCTGCGCCGCCTCGTGCAGGCGCGTTCCCTCCGCGACCGTGTCCCGCTCCCCACGCCCCACGCTTCCCCCGCCCCTCTCCACCCGATTTCCACGTATCCTCCCATCGCGCTCGACCGCCTCCTCCGCCCCGGCGGGAAGATGGGTACTGGTACCCCTGCGGTCCACCCCCGCCGACAGGCATGCTGCTGATGTGCTCACCGGAGCGCGTAGGCGAAGCGAGTGGGGGAACCTCATGGGACGGCAGGAAGTGACAGCGGTCGGGCGGGGCGCGTCGGCGGGTCCGACGGGCCTGGCGCGTGGAGCGGCGCTGACCGCACTGGCGATCGGTGAGGCACTGCTCGCACTGTGGGTGTGCCTGGTGCTCTGCCTGTCCTGCGTGGGTGTGGGTCTTCCTCTGGTGCCGAGCACCCTGCGGGCCGTACGGCGGCAGGCCCGGCGGCAGCGGAGGCTGGCGTGGGCCTGGTCGGGTGTCCGGGTGGACGACCCGTACCAGGAGCCGAGCGGCGGGACGGCCGGTGCGGGCGGATGGGCCGTGACCCGGTGGCTGCTCACCGACCCGGCGACCTGGCGGGACCTGCTGTGGCTGGTCGTCAATCCGTTCATCGGCCCGGTGATGGCGTTCCTGCCGCTCGTGGCCGTGGTGCACGGCATGTTCGGCGTGGTCCTGGCCTTCGCCTGGCGGCCCATCACCAGCGCCTGGGACGGCGTCTGGTTCGACTTCATCCCGGTCACCGGGCAGACCTCGGCCACCCTGGCCGCGGCCCTCGGCCTGGTCCAGGCGCTCTGCGGTCTGCTGCTGTTCCCGCGGTGGCTGATGCCGTTGCACGGCCGGTGGGTACGCACCGTCCTGGGCAAGAGCCGCGGCGCGCTCAGTGACCGGGTCGAGCACCTGCAGGCGTCACGGTCGGACGCCGTGGACCACCAGACCGCCGAACTGCGCCGCATCGAGCGCGACCTGCACGACGGCACGCAGGCCCGGCTGGTGGCCCTGGGGATGACGCTGACCGCCGCGGAGTCGCTCATGGAGCAGAACCCGGAGGCCGCGCGGGCCCTGCTGACCGAGGCCAAGGGCAACTCGGTCCGGGCGCTGAACGAACTGCGGGACCTGGTGCACGGCGTCCACCCCCCGCTGCTGGCCGACCGCGGCCTGGTCGACGCCGTGCGCACCCTCGGTCTCGAACTCCCCCTCCCCGTCCACGTGACGGGGGAGGTCCCCGGCCGGCTCCCCGCCCCCGTGGAGTCCGCCGCGTACTTCGCCATCGCCGAACTGCTCGGCAACGTGGTCAAGCACGCCGACGCGGACCAGGTCTCCGTGGACTTCCGCTACGACCACCGCGTGCTGCGGGCGGCCGTCCACGACAACGGCGTCGGCGGCGCCACCGCGGAGAACGGCGGAGGCATCCGGGGCATCGAGCGCCGGCTCGCCGCGTTCGACGGCACGCTCGCGCTGACCAGCCCTCAGGGCGGCGGTACCTCCGCCGCGCTGGAGATCGGCTGCGACCTGCTGGACGGCACCCAGGACACCGGAGCCGCCACCCGGTCCCGGTGACCGGGCCGCGCGGCGGCGCGTGACGACCTCCCGGGGGAGGTCGTCAGCACATCCGCCCTCCGGGGCGAAGTACGGCCACGAGGCCGGAACCAAGACACGATCGACGATCACAGGAGAGGGCTGACCTCGTCATGACCTTGAACCGCCATCTACCCGCCCGAATCGGTCATTGGAGCGCTGAGCATCCATGGCGGGCCGTCCTGGTGTGGCTCGTGCTGACCCTCGCCGCCTTCTCCACCGGATTCTTCGGCGAGACCCGCATGGCGACCCAGGCGGACATGACCGTGGGCGAGTCCGCCCGCGCCGCCCAGCTCACCGAGGACAACGAGCTGAAGCAGCGGGCGACGGAGAACTTCCTGGTCTCCCCGCGCTCGGGCGGGGACGCCACCGGCACGGCCGGCGCGGCGGACGAGCTGAAGCGGCGGCTGGCCGGCATGTCCGAGGTCGCCTCGGTGGCGGGCCCCCTGGCGTCCGACGACGGCCGCACCCTGCTGGTGCGGGCCGTGATGAAGGGGAACGCCGACACCGCCCCGGAGCGGGTGACCGCCCTCACCGACGTGACCGCCCAGGTCCAGGAGCGCCACCCCGGGCTGCGCGTCGAGGAGACCGGCGACGCCTCCATCCAGCACGACTTCCAGGAGTGGCTCGCCAAGGACATGACCAAGGCGGCCGCGATCAGCGTGCCGATCACCCTCGTGGTGCTGATGGTCGTGTTCGGGGCCCTGGTGACGGCGGGTCTCCCGGTCCTGCTGGCCCTGCTCGCGGTGGGTTCCTCGCTGAGCCTGTGGGCTCTCGCCTCCCGGCTCTTCCCCGACCCCGGGATGGTGCCGGACGTGATCGTCCTGATGGGGCTCGCGGTGGGCGTGGACTACTGCCTGTTCTATCTGCACCGCTACCGCGAGGAGCGGGCCAACGGGTACGACTCGCAGGCGGCCGTCCGGGTGGCCGCGGCCACCTCCGGCCACTCCGTGCTCGTCTCCGGCATCGCCGTGCTGGTGTCCATGGCCGGCCTGTACCTGGCCGGGGACCT
Organism: Streptomyces sp. NPDC002793; assembly: GCF_040295485.1. Lineage (NCBI taxonomy): Bacteria > Bacillati > Actinomycetota > Actinomycetes > Kitasatosporales > Streptomycetaceae > Streptomyces > Streptomyces sp. NPDC002793. Next base: position 53,047 of record NZ_JBEOVL010000006.1, read on the forward strand.
GATGCTCGGCTCGATGGCGACCGGCGCGATCATCGTCGTCGCCATGGCCATGGTGTCGACGGTCACCGTGCTGCCGGCGCTCATCGTGAAGCTCGGACGCGCGGTGGACCGCCCGCGGATCCCGGTGCTGTGGCGGCTCACCCAGGGACGCGGCGGCTCCCGGGTGTGGACGGCCATCCTGCGGCCCGCGACCAATCACCCGGTGATCGCCGCGGTGGTCTCGGTGGGAGCACTGCTGGCACTGGCCGCTCCGGCGCTCGGCATGGACCTGAAGTCCACGCAGCTCGCGGACTTCCCCCGCAACCTGACGACCATGCAGAGCTATGACCGTCTGGTGGCCGCCTTCCCCTCCCGTACCGACACGGACGTGGTGGTCCTGCGGCTGCCCGCCGACCGCGCGGCCGATCTGCGTCCAGCGGTGTCGGACCTTACGGCGCGGATGGTCGCGGACGGCCGGGCGGAGCCGGAGGTCCGCTGGTCCGAGGACGACCGGGGCGCCGTCCTCGAGGTGAGCAGGGCGTCCGCCACCGGGACCGAGGAGGCTCGTACGGATGTCCGTGATCTGCGCGCGGAGTTGGGCACCACCCTGCGTGATCTCCCCGACGACAGCTACGCGGTCGGCGGGTCGGCCGCGGAGGACATGGACTACACGTCCAACCTCCAGAGCCGGCTGCCGTGGGTCATGGCGGCGGTCCTCGCGCTGACGTTCCTGGTCATGCTCGTCGCGTTCCGTTCGGTCGTGGTCGCGCTGACCACCGTGGTGCTGAACCTCCTGTCGGTGGCGGCGTCGTTCGGGATCCTGTGCCTGGTGTTCCAGAAGACCTGGGCCGAGCCCCTGCTCGACTTCGAGTCGACCGGCCACGTCGTCTCCTGGGTCCCCGTCCTGCTGTTCGTGATCCTCTCGGGACTGTCGCTGGACTACCACGTCTTCGTGGTGAGCCGGATCAGGGAGCGGGTCCTCATCGGTATGACCACCAAGAACGCCGTCGTCGACGGCATCAGCCGCACCGCGGGCGTCGTCACCGGGGCGGCCCTGGTGATGGTCGCGGTGTTCAGCGTCTTCGGAGCGCTGAGCTTCGTCGAGATGAAGCAGATCGGGGTGGGCCTGGCGGTCGCCGTCGCCCTGGACGCGACGGTGATCCGTGCCTTCGTCCTGCCCTCCGTGATGATGCTGCTCGGGCGCGCCAACTGGTGGCCCTCCAGGACCGGACGGTCGGCACTCGCCCCGTCCGCCACGTCCGAGCCGACCGAACAGGTCGGGCTCGGCGTCTGAACGCACGGCCCGGGCCCCGTCCCCCGTGGCCCGGGCCGTGCCCCTCAGCAGGACGTCAGCGCATGGTCAGCGTGGGCTGACACAGTGGGAAGACGCATCGCTCCCCCGATACCGCCCCTTGGCGAGAGGAACGCGGAACCGCAATGAGCAACCCTTTCGACGACTCCGAAGCTGCCTTCCACGTGCTGGTCAACGACGCGGGGCAGCACAGCCTGTGGCCCGTGTTCGCGGCGGTCCCCGACGGCTGGCGGCCGGTACTCGGCCCGGTGCCGAGGGACGAGGCCGTCGGCTACGTCGACGAGCACTGGACCGACCTGAGGCCGCAGCGCCTCTCCGGCACGGGGAGCTGACGCATGACCGGTCATGGTTCGGCCGCGATCGAGGTGGAAGGCCTGTACAAGTCCTACCGGGGCCTCGAAGTCCTCAAGGGGATCGACCTCTCCGTCCCGCGCGGCAGCGTGCTGGGACTGCTCGGCCCGAACGGAGCGGGCAAGACGACGACCGTACGGATCCTGAGCACCCTGCTGCGGGCGGACCGTGGCCGGGTCCTGGTCGCCGGTTTCGACGCCGTCTCCCAGGCCCGGGACGTGCGCGGCAGGATCGGGCTCTCCGGCCAGTACGCGGCCGTCGACGAGGAACTGACCGGCCGCGAGAACCTGGTCATGCTGGGCAGGCTGCTGCACCTCGGCATGCGGCAGGCCCGCCACCGGGCCACCGAACTGCTCGGCCGCTTCGACCTCCTGGAGGCCGCCGACCGCCCGGCGCGCACCTACTCCGGAGGTATGCGCCGCCGTCTCGACCTGGCCAGCACCCTGGTGGGCCGGCCTGAGGTGATCTTCCTGGACGAGCCGACCACGGGACTCGACCCGGCCAGCCGCATGGCTCTGTGGAGCACCGTCGAGGCACTGACGGCGGAGGGCGTCACCGTGCTCCTGACCACGCAGTACCTGGAGGAGGCGGACGCCCTCGCCGACCGGATATCGGTCATCGCCGACGGCCGGGTGGTCGCCGAAGGCACACCGGACGAGCTCAAGCGGAAGGTCGGCGGCGAGCGGCTGGAGATCACCGTCGCGGACCCGGCGGATCTCGACACCGCCCACGAACTGCTGCGCCCCCTGGCCACCGGGGAGATCTTCCGCGACGACCGGCGGGGCGTGCTCGGCCTCCAGCCCGTCGAGGGCATGGCGACGGTGGCCGCCGTGGCCACGCAACTGTCCGAACAGGGCCTGGTCGTCTCCGACTTCGCACACCGCAGGCCGTCCCTGGACGACGTGTTCCTCAGCCTGACGGGCAGCCCTTCGTCATGAGCGCGGGCGTGCCGGCCGCCGCGGTCCGGGCGGTGTGGTCGCCGGTCGTGGACCGGCCCGCCGTCCGGGCGCTGCTGGACGAGGAGGAACGCGACCGGTACGCGGCCCTGTGGTCGGCGGGTGACCGGGCGCGGTTCGCGACCGGCCGGGCGCTGGCCAGGAGAGTGCTCGGCCGGCTGATGGGGGCGCCCGCGGAGTCGCTCCGCTTCACCCGGACCTGTCGGCACTGCGGTGGTCCGCACGGAGCGCCTCAGCTCACCGGGGACCGGCCCCGGCCCCGGTTCTCCCTCTCCCACACGGCCGACGTCGTGGTGCTGGCCGTCTGCGACCGGGGGACCCCCGGGGTCGACGTCGAGCGGCCCGGCAGCCGGGACTTCGCGCGGCTGGCCGGGCGTGTGCTGTCGGCCACGGAGGCCGAGGACTTCTCCGGCCTCCTGCCCGGGCGGCTCGACCGGGCGGGCTGCCGCTACTGGACACGCAAGGAGGCGCTGCTCAAGGCGACCGGCCACGGGCTGACGCTGCCCATGCGCGAGATCACCGTCACCCGGCCGGACCGGGAGGCCGGGCTGGTGGACTGGTCCGGACGGTACGAGGCGTCGGAGTTCGGCCTCGCGGACCTCCGGGGCGGGCAGGCCACCGGATGTGTCGCGGCGCTCGCGGTCCATGGGGTCCCCGGCGTGGAAGTGACGGAGTTCTCCGTGGACGACCCGCTGGACGACCCGGCCGATTTCTCCTGACCGGCTAACCGGATGGACCGGTGTGCGCGGCGGACCGGAAAGCGGAAGGAGTGCGAATGCGTACCGCGGCTCCACCGGTCCGCCCGCACGAATTCGATGATCGCCGCCAATTCGGCGACCACCTCTAATGAATTTCGACCGGGCGGCCGTCGAGCCACGGATCCTGTACCAGGATCGCCTTCTGGACGGCGCGTATGGTGCTCCCCGGTTCCAGGCCCAGTTCGCCGTTGAGCCACGACCTGACCCGCTGGAAGGTCGCGAGCGCCTCCCCCTGCCTGCCGGACCGGTAGAGCGCGATCATCAGCAGTTCGGAGATGCGCTCGCGCTCCGGGTGCTCGATGGCCAGTTGCTCCAGTTCGGCCACGGTGCTGCGGTCGAAACTGACGGCGAGGCGGGCCTCGTAGAGATCCTCCAGCGCGCCGAGCCGCAGACCTTCGAGACGCACGGTGTGGCTCTCGCAGCGCCGGCCGCCCGCGACGTCCGCGAGTGCGGGCCCCCGCCACAGACGCAGTGCCTCTTCGAGATGGCGGACGGCGGCGCGTGGGTCCGTGCGTGTCAGGGCCGAGCCGCGGGCAGCGAGCTCCTCGAAACGATGGGCGTCGACGGCGGGCCTGGGGAGGGCGAGGAGGTACCCGCCGACCGAGGTCCGTACCAGGGGGGCGCCCGGGATCCCGTAGTCCTCCAGGGTCGTGCGCAGCCGGTGCATGCTCGCCTGGAGTGCGTTCTTCGGGTTCTTGGACCTGCCGTCCGCGAGCAGTTCGTCGATGAGGAAGTCCGTCGATACGACCTCGCCCGGCGTGAACGCGAGGACGGCCAGCAGGGCGCGGGCGCGGTGCGGGCCGATGGTGACTGCGCGTCCGCCCCACACGACGCGCGAAGGCCCGAGTAACTCCAGCTCCAGCAGGTCGGACGTGCCGCGTATGTGCGTGGCGTACTGGTCTCTCATGTGCATCCGTTCCCTCGTGACTAGGCAGAACCGCACACGGCGCACCGGTGCCCGAACGGGCGACCAGTGGGGGGAGATGGCGCGCTGCGCGCCCGGGGTCGGCGGGACGCGTGGTCCACCGCGACGGCCCGGGATATGTGTTCGAACGTCTACCTGTAGTGGTTCGATCAGCCGGCCGGAGGCGGTTCCGACGCGGCGACGTCGAAGAAATCACCCGTCGGTTTCAGGCGAGTACAACCCATCACGAGCCCCCGTATTGATTGACGGCACAGCCCGCGAGTGCAATGTGATAAGCGAAGGCGGGCGGCTTGCCGGGTTCGGATCCTACACACCCGGTATGGTCTTCACAAGATCCGCAGCGGACAGTCAAAAACTGTCAAATTCGTTCACACGAATTACACGTTCTGTTACGCGAGTGGGAAATCACCGACGGCGGCACACAGGGTGCCGCCGTCGATGACGCATTGAGCAGGTCCGGGCCGGGACCTGCTCAGAACAACGTGATCCGCTGCCCCACCCCGAGCTCCTCCGCCCTGCGGTGCACGGCGTCGATCAGACCGACGTCCAGGATGGACATGCCGAACGGGTTGCTCAGTACGTGCCCCTTCTCCGGTCGCACCGCCGGCACCTGGCCCAGCAGCACCTCGCCCAGCGTGCCCTCGACCGTCCGGCCCCGCCCGGAGCCTTCCGCGCCGGCTCTGACGAGCCTCCCCTCCGTCATGAGACGGCCCATGATCCGGCGCGGGTTCTCCTCGATGAGGGTCAGGTCGTCGCCGTACACCGCCTCCGCGCTCGCGTAGACCTCCTCGGTGAAGTCGTCGAGGGACACGTGCGCCAGGAAGGTGCCCGGCGTGATCCACGCGGCCGGGATGTACGGGCTGTCGCTGGTGGTGACCGTGACGACCACGGAGGTCGCCCCGACGGCACGCTCCGCGGAGTCGGAGACCGTGACCTTCAGCCCGGGGTGGCGGTCGGCCGCCCAGCGGACCAGCTCCTCGGCACGTTCCGCCGAGGAGTCGTGCACGACCACCCGGCGGGCGTCGGGGAACGCGCGGGTGAGCAGGTCGAGATGGGCGCGGGCCAGCGTGCCCGCGCCGATCAGGGTGAGGCCGTCCCACGCGGCCGGCCCGAGCGCACGGAGACTGGCCATCGTGTAGGCCGCCGTGCGGACGGCGCTGAGGTAACCGGCCTCCGCGATCAGCTTCGGGCGGGCCGTCTCCGGGTCGAAGACGAAGCTCAGACCCCCGGCGCGCTCCATGCCACGGGCCGGGTTGCTGACCGAGGCGTTGATCAGCTTCATCCCGTAGACGGATCCCTCGGGTCTGTGCAGGGCGCCCAGCATCGCGATGGCTCTGCTGTAGGCGTCCTCGCCGTTGCGCCAGGACAGATAGCCCTCGGCAGGTATCTCCGTCCTTCCGGTGGCCTGGTCACGCAGGACCTGGGTGATGACCTCCACCGGGTCGATGCCGTCGAGGCAGGCCAGTACGTCCTTGCGGTCCAGGAAGAGCAGGTTCTCCTGCGACATGGATGTCCCTCGTCTCGTGTCGGTGCGGGGCAGGCGGTCCGGGGCCGCGAGGCGCCCGCGACCAGGAGCCGGCGGGCACCGCGCCGGGCGGTGGTGGCCGACGCGCTCCCCGAGGCCCGGTGCGGTCCGGACGGGAGGCGGCGGAGCGCCGTGACCTGCCGGCCGTACGGTGACCGCCGGCTCGCCCACCCGACCCGGGCCGGAGTGCCCCGGGGCGCGGCGGCAGAGCCGTCAGCGCCGGACTATATCCGCGCCGACGGGGCCTCGGGGTGGCGCCGGACACGCGGTCAGCATTCGGTCAGCGGCCTGTCAACCCCGGCGGATTAGCTAGGTGCCGTGACCGGAAATGGGCTCGCCGGCCGGGACAGGCCGGCGCCCGGGCCGCGCGTACGCCCTCGCACCGGGCGCGCCCGACGCGTCAGGGCAGCGGGCCCGTCCGGCCGCAGCACTGGTGCCGGCGCGTGGACGGAGGCCGGACCGGCCGAGGCTGGAAGGAGCTGATCGGCGTGACCACACTCGTCGAGGTGTCAACGCACTGGCCTTCGCAGGTTCCCCTTGCGAGCCGCCAGGGCGCACTGGACCTGTCGGATGTCGAACTACGGCGCTACCACAGGGCGTTCGGACTCTCGGACATATGCCGGGACGAGACACGCTCCGAGACCGAACTGCTGACGTCCGCCGTGGAGAAGCTGAGCTCCCTGCGCGGCCGGGAGGACCAGGTCCGCTATCTCATCCGGGCGCGCACCCAGTGCGCCCCGGCCCCGTATCCGGACAGCGCGCTGCACGAGGTGCGCCGCGACTTCGGACTGAACCGCGCGTCGGCCTTCGCACTGACCGAACACGCCTGCGCCTCAGGGCTGTCCGCCGTGGACCTGGCCGGCATGATGCTGGCCGACGACCCGGACCCGGACGCCCTGGCCCTCATCCTGGTCGGCGAGCCGGCCCGTTCGCCGTACGCCCAGATCCTGCCGGGCATGGGCGCCACCGGAGAGGGCACCGCGGCCGTCCTCGTGTCCCACCACGGGACCCGCAACCGGGTGCTCGGCTTCGCCTGCCGGACCCTGTACACCGGCGACCCGAGCATGGTGATGTCGGCCGGGGCGCTGGACCGCTTCCGCTCGGTCTACGCCGACGCCGTGGTGGAGACCATCGCTCGCGCGGTGGCGGACGCCGGGACGGACATCGGCGACATCGCCCTGCTGCTGCCGCACAACGTCAACCGCATCGCCTGGGTGCGCATGGCCGACCGGATCGGCCTCCCGCTCGCCCGGATCTTCCTGGACAACGTGCCCAGGACCGGCCACTGCTTCGGGGCCGACCCCTTCCTCAACTTCGAGACGGCCCGGGCCCTCGGCCGGATCCAGCCGGGCGACCGCTGCCTGCTGGTCTCCGTGGGGCTCGGTGCCACCTACGCCGCGATGGTGGTGGAGCACTGACATGCCCGAGAACGGACACATGGACCAGCCCGGGGCGAGCGCCCGCGAGGAGGCCGCCCCGCCCGGCTTCGGAACGCGGCTCAAACACGCCGTCACCGGGGACCCGTCGACACCCCTGGTCTTCCTGGGCAACTTCGAGGTGGAGGAGCAGTGGGCCCGGGGGGAGGCCGGCCTTCCCAGGCTCTCCGCCGAGGGCGGCGTGGCGGTCGTCAACCGCATGGACGAGTTCGCGCTGCTGCTCGGCGGCCGGGACGACCACGTGATCCTCAAGTCCGCGCCGGACCCCGGCTACCTCCGCCACCTGGAACGGCTCGGCCTCGGACTGCCGACCGTCCACGTGGTGCGGAACCAGGTCCCGGCACACATCGTCACCCAGGACGCGCTGGCCGATCCCGGCCTTCTCGTGACCCTGCGCGAGCTCGGCACGCGGGGCGCACGCCTGCTGCCGCACGGCGCCTCCGCCCTGGAGGAGGAGCTCGCCGACCGGGCGGGCATCCCGCTCGCGGTGCCGGGAGCCGCCGTCAGCAAACCGGTCAACAGCAAGGTCTACAGCCGTCGGGCGGCCGACCTGCTGGGGCTGCGCCAGCCACGGGGCTGGGCCTGCGCCTCCCTGGACGAACTCGACGCGGCCGTGGAAGCGGCCACCGCCCTGCTCGACGAGGGCCGCACCCTCCTCGTCAAGGAGGCCTACGGCGTCTCCGGCAAGGGGATCGCCGAAGTCGCCGACAGCCGGCGGCTGGCCCGGCTGCGCACCCTGATCGACAGGTCCGCGCGGAAGTCCGGCACCGACCGGATCGCGTTCGTCGTCGAGGAGAAGGTGGCCAAGCGGGCCGACCTGAACTACCAGTTCACCCTGGGCCGGGACGGTGAGGTCCACCTCGACTTCGTCAAGGAGGCCCTGACCGAGGGCGGCGTGCACAAGGGACACCGTTTCCCGCCCGCGCTCTCCGAACGGCAGCTCGACGAGATCGGCACCGCGGCACGGCTGCTCGGCAAGCAGCTCGCCGCCGACGGCTTCTGGGGAGTGGTCGGGGTCGACGCGATGGTCGACCCCGAGGACGGCGTCTACCCGGTGATCGAGATCAACGCCCGCAACAACATGTCCACCTACCAGACCCGGCTCCAGGAACGCCTCGTCGGCCCCGGGCGGTGCGCACTCGCCCGGCACCATCCCCTCCTCCTCGACGCGGAGCTGGACTTCGCCGCCCTCAGCCGCTGCCTGGGCGACCTGCTGCTCGACCGGCCGGACGGCAGCGGCTTCGTCGTCAACAACTTCGCGACCGTCAACGCCGGTGCCACCGGCGGGGGTCCGTACCACGGCCGGCTCTACGGCCTCGTGGTGGCGGACTCGCCCGCCCGGCTGGCCGCGCTCGACGCCGCCGTCGAAGAACGTCTCCGCCGGTTCGGTCCGCCTCTTCCGGAAGGTATCCGCCATGACCGATGAGTTCGCCGTACAGGGGCTGGGCATCGGCGCCCTGGCCGAGCAGTTCGGCACCCCTCTCTTCCTCTACGACGGCGCCGCGCTCCGCCGACGCGCCGACGACCTGCGGGAACTGCTCCACCCGCGCCTGGAGGTGTTCTTCTCCCTCAAGGCGAACCCGAACATCTCCCTCTGCGCCCTGCTCCACTCCCAGGGCGTGCGCGCCGAGGTGTCCTCGATGACCGAGCTGCGCACCGCGGTGCGGGCCGGCGTGGAGCCGCGCGACATCGTCTTCCTGGGGCCGGGCAAGAGCCGCGCGGAGATCACCGCCTGCCTGGAGCTGGGCATCCACGCCGTCATCTGCGAGTCCTTCGGCGAGCTGGAACTGATCGAGGAGGTGGCCGCCGGGCTCGGCACCGTCGCCCCGGTGGCGCTGCGGGTGAACCCCGCGTTCGCGGTCAAGGGATCCGGGCTGACCATGGGCGGCAAGCCCCGCCAGTTCGGCATCGACGAGATCCAGCTGATGGAGCACGCACCGCTCGCCGGCCGCCACCGCCATCTGCGGCTGATGGGGGTCCAGGTCTACCTGGGGACGCGGATCCTGAGCGAGGAGACCATCGTCCGGAACACCGAACGGATCCTGGAACTGGCCCCGCGCATCGCCGGCCACCACGGCTTCGAGCTGGAGATGGTCGACATCGGCGGCGGCCTCGGCGTCGCGTACTTCGACGGCGAACGCGACCTCGACCTGCCCTTGCTGGCCAAGGACCTCAACCCGGTCCTGGACGCGTTCGGCGCCCGCAACCCCGACACCCGCCTGATCATGGAGCTCGGCCGGTACCTGGTGGCCGAGAGCGGGACGTACGTGGTGCGGGTGCGGTACGCCAAGACCTCGCTGGGCGAGAACTTCGCCGTGACGGACGGCGGCACCAACCACCACATGGCCGCCGTCGGCATCGGCTCCTTCGTGAAGCGCAACTACCCGATCCGTCTGCTGAGCCGTGGCGGGGCACCCGCCGACGAGACCTGGAACGTCACCGGGCCGCTCTGCACCCCCAACGACACCCTGTGCAAGCGGGCCGCGCTGCCGGCCCTGCGTGAGGGCGACCTGCTCGGTGTGGAGCGTTCCGGCGCCTACGGACCGAGTGCCTCCCCCGTGCTCTTCCTGGGCCACGGCCACCCCGCCGAGGTCCTGGTCGACGAGGGAAGGGCCCACCTGGTCCGTGAGCCGGACACCGCCGACGACCTCCTGCGCAAGCAGCGGCTGTACCGCCCGTCCGGTTCCGCGACCGGCTGAGCCCGCGGCCCGCACCCCCGCCCACCTCACCCGAACATCTGGAAAGGCCACTGCCATGACCGAGACAGCACAGACCCCGGCCGTCGACCGCGCCCGGATCGCCGCCGCCGTCACCGAAGCGCTCGGCGACGTACTGGAACGCGACCTGACCGGCCTGGCACCGGACACCGAACTCTTCGGCGAACTGGGGCTGGACTCGACCGGTGTGCTCGACCTGCTGCTGCGTCTGGAGGACCTGACCGGCTGCGAGTTCGACACGGACGAGCTGGAGATGGGCCACTTCGCCACCGTCGCCTCGCTGACGGACTTCGTCCTCGCCGAGACGGGATCATGACGCCGGCAGCCGTCGGCCCTGTCGTCACCGCCGTCGCCGCGTGCCGCCTCACCCCCGGGCACCGCCGCTTCGGCGAGCGGGTGGAGGACCTGGAGTACGCGCGGAGCCAGGCGGAGCAGGCAGGGGCGGCCCTGCGCCCCGGCCTCGCCGAGCAGCCGGCGGGCAACACCTTCGAGGACATGGGCGCCGCGCTGCTGGCCGCGTCGGCGAAGGCCTGGACGGCGGGTACCGCCGGGCACGTCCCACCGGCGGGGCCGGTCGACGTGGAACAACCGGTCGACCTGCTGGTCCTCGCCCACACGGCACCCGACTTCACCCCCACCACCCTGGCCGCCGCGGCCCTCGCCGAACGGCTCCCCGGGGAACCGACGGTCCTCGGCGTCACCGAGCAGGGCCGGAGCACGCCGTTCACGGCCCTGAGGCTCGTCACCAGCCACTGGCGGCGGCACGGCCACCGCAGGGCGATGGTCATGGTCTTCGACCAGTCGTTCACCCCGTACGCCAACGAGGTGCCCGACGTCTGGCGCGTCGACGGGGACGGGGCGGTCCTGCTGGTCCTGGAGGCGGGCCCGGACGACTCGTCCGGCTCCTACCGGGTCCGGCAGGAACACGGCGTGTCCCCGCAGCGCGCGGCCGGCCGGCTGCGCGCCCTGCTCACGGAGGCGGACCCGGAAGGCCGCGCGCGGGTGCTGGCGGGCTCCGGCATCGCGCCCGGCTGGATACCGGCCGGACGCGGCCCCGTCCGGCGCGGCCCGGAGGGCCGGCCGTCCACCGGGGTCCTCGGACTGCTGCCCGGCCTCCCCCGGGACGACGACGCGCGCGCGCTCCTGCTCGTGGAGTACGACAGCGAACTGGGTGATCTGTCGCTGTGCCGGATCGAAGGGCCCGGAGCATGACCACACCCGTGCGTGACGGAACGCCTCCGACGACGCCCGGAGCCCGCGTACGCGACCTCGCGCGCACCCAGGGGGCGGCCCCCGCGCTGCGCGAGCTCCTCGGACCGCCCGACCCGGCCGTTCCGCCCCACGCGCCGCACGGCTTCGCCGTCCTGCCTCAGGAACACGCCGAACTCGCGGGATACGCGGGGCGATCCGTCGAGGCCCTGCGCACCTACGCCCTGCCCGGCGGGCCGTTGACGCTCGTACGCGTGGACCGGGTCGGCCCCGGTGACCGGTGCGCCCCGCCGTTCGACGCGGCGGCGCTGCTCTGGCTGCGGCTCGGCCTGGCCGAGGCGTTGCGCCGCGCCTGCGTCGAGCACCTCCGCGACCGCCCGAGCGGTGACAGCACCGTGCTGCTCCAGCCGCTGGTGAAGGCCCAGCTCGCGGAGGCCACCGCGGCGCAGCTGGAGCTGGCCGCGTGGCTCGGGGAAGGCGCGGCGGACGACGTGCCGGCAGCGCGGCTGCGGGGGCCGCACGCCCAGGTGACCGAGAACGGGCGGGCCCTGCTCCGCCTGTTCGGCGCCCATGGGTTCCTGGCCGACGGCCCCGGCGGCGTGGCCCATCTGTCGGAACTGCTGGCCGACGTCCACCAGGACACGGAGGGAGCCCGGTGACCGCGTACGGACCGGACGAACGGCTGGCCGCCCTCGGCCACCAGGCACGCGAGTGGAGCGCCGGCTTCCGGGCCGGCGCCCTGGCCCTGGACGAGGACCCCGACCGCGTCGACGGCTTCCTCGACCTGCCGGGAGTGCGGTGTCTGAGCACCTTCGGCATCCCGCCCGAGTACGCCCCTCCGCTGGAGGTCGGACGGCACCGCTACAGCGGCACCACCGCGCTGGAGCGGGCCGTTCTCACGGAGAACCTGGCCCGGGGCGACATGGGCATGGTGCTGGCCGCGCCCGGTGTCTCGATGTCCGGGGTGCTCATGGAGCAGCTCGGCGACCACGAGCAACGGGACCGGTTCTACGGCACGGTGGCCGCCTCTCCCACCTGGACCTCCTTCGCGCTGACCGAACCCGACCGCGGTTCGGACGCCTCCGCGATCACCACGGCGCTGCGCCCGGGGAAGGACGGCGGGCTGCTCCTGACCGGGGCGAAGCGCTACATCGGCAACGCCTGCCGGGCACGCTACGTCTCGGTGCTCGCCCGCACCCGGCCGGGTCCGCTCGGGGTGACCGCCGTGCTGGTGGACACCGTGAGCCCCGGTTACCGGGCGGAGGCGCTGCCGACCCTGGGTCTGCGCGGCGCCGGGCTGTCCGCGGTCCGTCTGGAGGACGTGGAGGTGGAGCCGTGGCAGGTCCTCGGCCGGCACCTCTCGCCGGCCAGGCGGGGGATCTGGAGCTGCGTCCAGGTCTTCAACCGGCTACGGCCCACGGTCGCCGCGCTGGCGTTGGGGGTGGCCGCCGCCGCGCACGACTACGTGGTGCTCCGGCGCCCGGCCGCCACCGGTGCGGACCGTGACCGGATCGACGACCTGGGGACGCGGATCTCCGCCACCCGGGCCCTGGTGCACCGGGCGGCGGCGGACGTGGACGCCACGGGCCGGGGCAGGGTGGCCTCCGCGGCCAAGGCCCGCGCCTGCGCGCTGGCGGAGGAGACCACACTGGCCGCCTGCGATCTGCTCGGCCCCGCGGCCAGGGCGAACCATCCGGAGCTGGACAAGCTGGTCAGGGACGCCAGGGGAGCCGAGTTCATGGAAGGCACCCGGAACATCCAGCACCTGAACCTGTTCCCGGGACTGCTGGCGAACGAGCTGGAGAGCGACCTCCGGTGAAGCACGGGCGGGTGCCCCCCGGACACCCGCCCCTCCGGTCGTGCGCCCCGGACGGTCAGGCCCGTTCCAGGTAGGTGAGTACGGCCAGGACGCGCCGGTTCTCATCCTTCGACGGCGGCAGTTCGAGCTTGGCGAGGATGTTGTTGATGTGCTTCGCCACCACCTTCTCGGTGATGACCAGGGCCGCTGCGACGGAGGCGTTGGAGCGGCCCTCCGCCATGTACGAGAGCACTTCGCGTTCGCGGTCGGTCAGGCGGGCCAGGCGTTCGTTGCGGGCGTTGTGCGTCATCATGCCCGAGACGACCTTGGGGTCCATCACCGTGCCGCCGCCCGCCACCTGGCGCAGGGCCGAAGCGAACTGCCCCCCGTCGAACACGCGGTCCTTGAGGAGATAGCCGACCCCGCCGCGCCGGTCGGCCAACAGCTCGCGGGCGTACAGCTGGTCCACGTACTGGGAGAGGACGAGCGCCGGCTGGTGCCTGCGGGCACGGGCGTGCAGCACGGCGCGCAGTCCCTCGTCGGTGTGGGTGGGCGGCATCCGGATGTCCACGAGGGCGATGTCGGGGCGGTGTTCGTCGAGGGCTTCGACCAGGTCGGGGCCCGTGCTCACCGCCGCCACGATGTCGAACCCGTTGGCCTCCAGCAGCTGGGTCAGCCCAGCGCGGAGCAGGTACTGGTCCTCGGCCAACACCAGACGCATCGTCGGTCCCCCCGCATCCCCCGGCCCGGTCACCTCGCGGCCGGACACCGGTCGGAAGCTATCAACGGGGCCGGTCCGGTACAAGCCCGTTCCGTGGTAAGTGTCCGGTCATCCAGATGTCAGCGCTCCTTGTCAGGATCAAGCCGCCCTGTATCCGCCGTCATCTGGCAGGTGCGTCATCAACGTCATATCCCGACCCCATGAATTCAACTCCGGTGATCTCTTCATCGATCTCGAAGAGACCGTCGGCGCACGCCTGATGCTGAAATGCGAGGGATTCAACTTCGCGGGTTCCATCAAGCTGAAGGCCGCCCGGTCCATGGTCGACGCCGCCGAGCGGTCCGGCCTGCTGGGACCCGGTTCCACCCTGGTGGAGAGCTCGTCCGGAAATCTCGGCGTCGCCCTGAGCCTGGTGGCCGCCAGTCGCGGATACGGTTTCATCTGCGTCACGGACTCCCGCTGCACGCTGGGCGCCCGGCAGATGATGCAGGCGCTGGGCGGGCAGGTGCACATCGTCACCACGCCCGATCCGGTGCACGGTCTGCTCGGTGCCCGCATCCGCCACGTACGGGAGCTGTGCGCGTCCCGCAGCGACGTCCACTGGCTCAACCAGTACGCCAACCCCGCCAACTGGCAGGCCCACTACCAGTGGACCGGGCCCGAGATCCTCTCGGCGTTCCCCGCCCTCTCGGTGCTCTTCGTGGGTGCCGGGACCACCGGCACGCTGATGGGGTGCGCCCGGTACCTCAGGGAGTACCGTCCCTCGGTCCGGATCGTGGCGGTGGACGCCGTCGGATCCGTCACCTTCGGCAGGCCGCCCGGAGACCGGATGATCCCCGGGCTCGGCACCGGCGTACGGCCGGAACTGCTGGACGAGTCCTTCGTGGACGACGTGGTCATGGTGGCGGAGCCGGACACGATCCGCGCCTGCCGCCAAATGGCCGGCAGGGGCTTCCTGTTCGGCGGCTCCACGGGGACCGTCGTCAGCGGCGCCGTCTCCTGGCTCGCCCGGAACCCGCTCGGCCCGCTCGCCGACGCGGTGGCGATCTCCCCCGATCTCGGGGACCGCTACCTGGACACCGTCTACCAGGACCAGTGGGTGGCCGACATCTACGGACCCACCGTGCTGGAAGACGCGCCCACCGCCGTCGTCTGAACCCCGGCCGCCCGTACGGCGTGCGGCGCACCATCCGTCCTTCCCGACCGGAGCTCGCCTTGACTTCAGCCAGCAGCTTTCCCCTGACCGGCGCACAGACCGGCATCTGGTACGACGAACAGTTCACCGAGGGCCGTCTCGCCTACCAGATGGCGGACTACCTGGACATCTCAGGGCCCCTCGACGAGGGGCTCCTGGTGCGTGCACTGGAGATCGTCCTGGACGAGGCGGAATGCACACGGGCGCGCTTCGACGAGGTGGACGGCAGGCCCGTACAGCGGATCGTGCCCCTGGACGGGCTGCCGCTGGACACCTTCGACCTCATGCACCACCCGGACCCGTTCGCCGAGGCGCGACGGCTGATGGAGGAGGACCTGCGACGGCCGTTCGCGCTGCGCGGCGGCCTGCTGCTGAGGATGAGCCTCATCCGTGTGTCGGCCGGGCGTTCGCTCCTGTACCTGGCCATGCACCACCTGCTCTCCGACGGCTACAGCCGAGTGGCGGTGTACCAGCGGCTCAGCGCGGTCTACAGCGCCCTGGTCGACGACGAGCCGCCGCCCGGCCGGCCGCTGCCCCCGCTCGCCGTGCTGCTGGAGGAGGAGACCGCCTACCTGGAGTCCCGCGCCGTCGAGAAGGACGGGGTGTTCTGGCAGCGCCACACGGTCGACGCGCCCGCACCGGTCAGCCTGGCGTCCGGCGACCCCGTGCCGGGCACCGAACTGCGCCGGCACACCGTCGAACTGGACGCAGGTGCCGTCGAGCCGCTGCGGGCCGCCGCCGCCTCTGCCGGGGTCACCTGGCCCACCTTCGTCATCGCGGCGGCCGCCGCCTACACCGCGAAGTCCACCGGGTCGGACGACGCCCTGCTCACCCTGCCGGTCACCGCCCGGCTGACGGCCAGGGCCCGCTCGGTCCCGGGGATGGTGGCCAACTACCTTCCCTTCCCGGCGCGTCCGACGCCCGGGACCACCGTCGGTGAGCTGCTCTCCGACGTCTCCCGCACGCTGGCCCGGACACTGCGCCACCAGCGCTACCCGGCCGACCGCGTCCGGCGCCACATGGGACTGCGCAGCGACGACCGCCGGCCCTTCGGACCCTTCGTCAACGTCCTCCCGCAGGAACCCGAGCTGCGGCTCGGCCCCTGCGAGGCACGGCTGCGGAACATGTCCACCGGGATCGTCGACGACCTGATGATCACCGTCCTGGAGGGTTCGCACGGCACGGTCGAACTGCACCTGAACGGCAATCCCGCGCTCTACGAGGACGAGGAGGCCGCCGCCCACCTGCACCGCTTCGCCGCCTTCCTGTGCCGGCTCGGCGCGACCGACCCGCGTACGCCGCTCGGCAGGATCGGTCTGGTCACCGCCGACGAGCAGGCCCTCCTCGACCGTCTGGGCACCGGGCCCGTGCCGGCCGCCGGGGGCGCGGGGGACCTTCCGGTGGTGGCGCGCCTGCGGGAGTGGGCCTCGGCGACACCCGCCGCCACGGCCCTGCGCGACGACACCACCGAGGTGTCCTACTCCGCGCTGGCCGTGTGGAGCGACACCGTCGCCCGCGAGCTGCGGGCCGCCGGAGCGGGCCCCGACACACCGGTCGGCATCCTCGCCGAACCCGGGGCGCTGTTCACCGCCTCGGTGGTCGCCGTCCTCACGGCGGGCGCCGCCTGGGTCCCGCTGGACGTCCACGCCCCACCGGCACGCGCCACCGCGCTCGCCCACGAAGCCGGCCTGCGCCACCTGATCACCGACCCCGGGCACACGGAACGGGCGGCGGCGATCGCGGCGGAGACGCCCGAGCGGGACGGCGCCCCCGTCCGCGTACACCTCTGCACGGCTGAGGGGCTCACCGGCGGTGTGTGGCCGGTGGACGGCCTCGGCGCGGTGGACGAACAGCCGGACGACCTGGCCTACGTCATCTTCACCTCGGGCTCGACCGGCAAGCCCAAGGGCGCCATGGTGCACCGCGCCGGCATGAACAACCACCTCGTCGCGAAGGTGGAGGACTTCGGCCTGACGGCGGGCGACCGGCTGATCCACAACGCACCGGTCACCTTCGACGTGTCCGTCTGGCAGATGCTCGCCCCGCTCCTGACCGGCGGGACCGTGCGCTCCGTCTCGCGGGCGACCGCGGCGGACCCGGACGCGCTGATGGCCACCGTGACCCTGGAGGGGATCACGGTCCTGGAGGTCGTCCCCACCCTGCTGCGGGCCGCGCTCGACACGTGGGAGCTCGACGGGAAGGCACCGGACCCCGGCCCCCTGCGGCACCTCGTCGTCACCGGTGAGGCACTCCCGGTCGACCTGTGCCACCGCTGGTGGACGTTCTTCCCGGACATCCCTGTCACCAACGCCTACGGGCCCACCGAGTGCTCCGACGACGTCACCCACGCCCGGCTGCTCCCGGACGTCCCCATCGGCACGACCCGCACGCCCATCGGCGTCCCGCTGCGTGCCACCCGCCTCCACGTCCTCACCCGGGATCTGCTGCCCGCGGCGCCCGGTGTCCCGGGCGAGCTCTACGTGGCCGGCACCGGTGTGGGGCGCGGCTACCTCGGTCAGGCCGCCAGGACCGCCGCCACCTTCGTGGCCGACCCCTACGGCCCGCCCGGCACCCGGCTCTACCGCACCGGCGACCACGCACGGTGGCGCCCCGACGGCATGCTGGAGTTCATCGAGCGCCTGGACCACCAGGTCAAGGTCCGCGGCCACCGTGTCGAACTGGGTGAGATCGAGGCCGTCCTGCGCACCCTGCCCCAGGTGGCCGACGCCGCGGTGGTGGCCACGACCGGCGCGAGCGGCCACACCCGCCTGACCGGATTCCTCGTGACGGCCCCGGACGAAGTGCCCGCGATACGCTCCGCCCTGGCCGAGCTCCTGCCCGACTACATGGTCCCGGGCCGCTTCGTCCCGCTGCCCCGCTTCCCGCTCACGCCCCACGGCAAGGTCGACCGGGTGGCCCTGACGCGCACCTCGACCGCCCCGTCCGGGGCAACGGCCGACGCCGTGACCGCGACCGCTGCCACGGACGCCGCACCGGAGCGGCCGGCCGGCAGCCCCGAACACACCCTGACCGCCCTGTTCGCGGAGATCCTGGGCCTCACCGGCGTACGCCCCGACGACAGCTTCTTCGCGCTCGGCGGGGACTCCATCACCGCCATCCAGCTCGTCAGCCGGGCCCGCGCGCACGGCATCGGGCTCACCCCTCGGGACGTGTTCTCCCTCAAGACCCCGGCGGCCCTCGCCGGGCGGGCCTCGGTCACCCGTGACGAGCCGGTGGCCCCGGACGACGGCACCGGCGAGGTGGCGCCCACCCCGATCATCGCGCAGCTGTACGAGGACCTGGCGGGCCTGTCCGACGCGGTGGCCCGCGAGTACAGCCAGTTCGTCGTGGTGCGCGTCCCCGGGGAACTGGACGCGGACCGGCTCACCGTGATGCTCCAGGCACTCCTCGACCGGCACGACGTCCTCAGGACGCGCACCGGCGAACCGGCGCCGGGGGTGCGGACCCTGCGGGTCGCCGAGCCGGGTTCCGTGGACGCCCGGGAGCTGATCACCACCGTCGGCACGGACGACGGGACGGAGGAGGCGACGGCCGCCGCCGCCGAAGCCGCGCGCCGCCGCCTGCGGCCCGAGGACGGGATCCTGCTCCAGGCCGTGCTCCTCCCCGGGCGGCTGCTGCTGCTCGCCCACCACACCGTGGTGGACGGGGTCTCCTGGCGGATCGTCGTCGGGGACCTGGAGGCCGCGTGGACGGCCGTACGGGACGGACGCGCACCGGCACTCGCGCCCGTGCCCACCTCCTACCGCCGGTGGTCGACGATCCTGGCCGAACAGGCCCGCAGCCACCGCAGGCTGTCCGAACTCCCGTACTGGACCGCGCGCACGGCCGGTGTCCTCGCGGCCGGCGGCCGGCCCCTGGACCCGACCCACGACACCTACGGGCGGGCCGGCCGGCTGCGCCTGGAGCTGTCCGCCGAGGAGACCGCGACCCTGCTGACCGAGGTGCCCACCGCGTTCCACGGGGAGATCAACGACATCCTCCTCGGCACCCTCGCCCTCGCCCTCGCCGACCGCCGGACGGCCGCGGACACCTCGGCGGCCGTCATCGAGGTGGAGGGACACGGCCGCGAACAGATCGACGACCACGCCGATCTCTCCCGCACCGTCGGCTGGTTCACCACCGTCTTCCCGGTACGGATCGACCTCGACGGCCTCGACCGGGAGGAGGCACGGCGCGGCGGGCCGGCGCTCGCCGGTGTCGTCAAACGCGCCAAGGAGGAGCTGCGGGCCGTCCCCGACCGGGGCATCGGGCACGGCATGCTCCGGCACCTCGACCCGCGCTCCGCCCGGCTGCTGGCGGCGACGCCCGTCCCGCAGGTCGGCTTCAACTACCTGGGCCGGTTCCGGACCGGCGACTCCGGCGCCTCCTGGGCGCTGGAGGGCGGCGGCACGGTGGTCGGCACCGGTGTCCACCCGGCCATGCCCCTGCGCCACCCGCTGGCGGTCACCGCCGCCACCGAGGACCGGGACGGCCTGCCCCGGCTGGCCGCCGACTGGCTCTGGGCCGACGACCGGTTCACCGAGGCGGAGGTCCGCGAGGTGGCCGAGGGCTGGTTCGCGGCGCTGCGCGCGCTGCTCCGGCACTGCGCGCGACCGGGCGCGGGCGGGCTCACCCCCTCCGACGTACCGCTGGTGGCACTGGACCAGGACGAGATCGACGCCGTGGAGCGCGTCGCCGCCGAACAGGGCGACGGGCCGGTCACCGACGTCCTGCCGCTGGTGGCCCTGCAGCGCGGGCTGATGTTCCAGTCCGGTTCCGGCGACGCCGGCCCCGACCTGTACACCCTCCAGATCGGGGCCGATCTGGCCGGCCCGGTGGACGCCGGGCTGCTGGAGGACTGCCTCGCCGCCGTACTGCGCAGGCACCCCGTGCTGACCGCCGGGTTCCGGCTCTCCGGGCGCGGCCGGCCGCTCGCCGTACTCCACGGCGGGCTGCGCGTCCCGCTGGTCCGCGTCGACCTCTCCGGGCTCCCGGCGGAGGAGGCCCTGGCCGAAGTCGGCCGGGTCGCCGCCGAGAACAGGTGGCGGCGGTTCGACCTCTCCCGGCCCCCGCTGATGCGGTGGACGCTGGTCCGGCTGGCCGACGACCGGTTCCACCTGATCTGGACCCTGCACCACATCCTCGTCGACGGCTGGTCCATGCCGCTGCTCGTACGCGATCTGCTCGACTGCTACGCCGAAGGGGGACGCGACCCGTGGCCGCGCGCCGCGGTGCCCTTCCGCACCTACCTGGACCGGCTGGCCGGGCAGGACCACGAGGCCGCACGGCGGCACTGGCACGCGGCGCTCGACGGGGTACCGGGGCCGACCCTCCTGTGGCCCACGGCGGCCGGCCGGGCGCACACCGAACCCTCCTCGCTGCCGCTCCACCTCACCGGGACGGAGACCGACACGCTCACGGCGTTCGCCTCGGCACGGGACGTCACCGTGAACACCCTGGTCCAGGCTGCCTGGGCGATCCTGACGGGAGACCTGACCCGACGCGACGACGTGGTGTTCGGCGCCACGGTCTCGACCCGCCCCGCCGAACTGCCCGGCGTCGAGACGATCGTCGGACCGTTCCTCAACACGCTGCCGGTCCGGGTGGTCCTCCGCGCCGAGGAGTCCGTCGTGGTGTTCCTGCGACGGCTGCAGGACGAACAGACCCTGCTGCGTGAGTACGGACACGTGGGGCTGGGCGAGGCCATCGGCGGTAGTCCGGCGCTGGCCGGCACCGGCGAGCCGTTCGACACGGCCCTGGTGTTCGAGAACTTCCCGACGGGTGGGACGGCGGCGGAGGGACGAGGACCGCGGATCACCTCCGTCACCGCCCGCGACGCCCGGCACTACCCGCTCAGTCTGGTCGTACGGCCCGGGCGGCGGCTGGAGATCCGCTTCGACCACGCGCGGGACGTCCTCGGCGAGGAGGCGGTGGCCCTGGTCGCCGCCCGGTTCCGCACGGTGCTCACCTCGCTGGCAGCCGACCCCGAGGCGCCCGTGGCCCGGCTCCGCGCCGGCGAGGAGGAAGCCGCACGACTGGCCGGGGAGCTGGGCGTCACCCGTGCCGAACCGTCCGCCTCCACCGCACCGGGGCCGGTACGCGCCCCCGGTGCGCCGTCCCGCTCCGCCCGTCCGGACGCAGTCCTGGAGAACCGGATCCGCGCGCTCTTCGCCGAGGCGCTCGGCCACGACGCGGTCACCGGCACCGACAACTTCTTCGTCCTGGGCGGTGACTCGATCACCGCCATCCACCTCGCCAACCGCGCCCGGCAGCAGGGCATCGCCCTCACCCCCCGCGACATCTTCGAGCACCGGACCCCGGCCGCCCTCGCCGCGCTGCCCGCCGCAGGCCTCCCACCCGCCGACCCGGAGGACCCGCCGGCCCAGCCCGCCCTGCTGACGCTCGACGAGGACGAGATGGCCGAACTCGACACAGAGCTGGAGCCCCGATGACAACCGCCCCGAGGAAACCGAGCACGAGCGAGTTCCTGCCGCTCACTCCGCTGCAGCACAGCTTCCTCGTCCATGCCCAGGCCGGTCCTGACGTGGACGTCCACGTCCTGCAACTGGTGGCCGACCTGGCCGGCCCCCTGGACGCGGCGGCGCTGCGGGCCGCGGTGACCGGACTGACGGAACGTCATCCGGGTCTGCGCGCGTGCTTCCGTGACCGCCGCTCGGGCGAGCCCGTACAGATCCTGCCCGCGGCCGTCGACGTGCCGTGGGAGGAGATCGACCTCACCGGGGAGCCGGACGCCGGACACTCCCGGCTCCTGGACGGGATCACCGAGGAGGACCGCGTCCGGCCCTTCGACCTCGCCCGGCCGCCACTGCTGCGCTGCACCCTCGTACGGCTGCCGGACAGCCGCTTCCGGTTCCTGTTCACCGTGCACCACATCCTGGTGGACGGCTGGTCCATGCCGCTCCTGCTCGACGACCTCTTCGCCCGGTACGCCACCGGCGAGGCGCCGCCGGGTACGCCTCCGCGGTTCAGGGACCACCTCGCCTGGCTGGCCGCGCAGGACCTGGAAGCCGCCCGCGGAGCCTGGGCCTCCGCACTGGCCGGGATCACCGGCCCCACCGAGGTCGTGCCCCTCACCGGGGAGCGGCCGGCCCGACTGCCCGACACGGCCGTCGCGCTGCTCGACGGGGCCGCCGCCGAGCGGCTGGCGGCCTGGGCCAGGACGCACCGGCTGACCCCGGCGACCGTGGTCCAGGGCTGCTGGGGACTGCTGGTCGGTCAGGAGAGCGGACGCACCGACGTGGTGTTCGGCGTGGTGGACTCGGTGCGCGGCACCGGAGTGCCAGGCGCGGAATCCATGATCGGCATGCTCGCCAACACCGTCCCGGCCCGGCTCCGGCTCGATCCGGGGCGTCCGCTGTCCGCCGTGCTGGAGGACTTCCAGCGGGAGCAGGCCACACTGCTCCCGCACCGCCATCTGGGGCTGGCCGACATCCAGCGGGAAGCGGGGGCCGGCCGCCTCTTCGACACGGCCGTCATGTTCCAGAACTTCCCGCTCCCCGCCCCCGGCGCACTCGCCGAGGCCACCGGTGTCGACCTGTTGCGTGCCGGGATACGCAACGCCACCGAGTTCCCGCTGTCCCTGGTCGCCCTGCCCGGCCCGGCCCGACTGGAGTTGACCCTTCAGTACCGGGCGGACCTCGTCCTCCCGGCACGCGCCCGGGCCCTGCTGGCCCGTCTGGTCCGGCTCCTGGAGCGGATCGGGGAGAGCGACGGCGTCCCGCTGGCCCGCCTGGACCTGCTGACGCCCGACGAACGCGACCGGATCCTGGTGGACCCCAACCGCACCGAGCAGGAGGTCCCCGCCGGGCTGCTGCCCCGGTGGCTGGCCGAGCGGGCCGCCGCCGACCCGGACCGCCCCGCCGTGCGGTACGGACCGACCGTCCTGACCGCGCGCGAGGTGGAGGACCGTGCCAACCGGCTCGCCCGGCTGCTGCTGGCGCGCGGAGTGCGCCGCGGCGACCAGGTCGCGCTCCTGCTGGAACGTTCCGCCGACCTGGTCGTCGCCGCACTGGCCGTGCTCCGGGCCGGAGCCGCCTACGTACCGCTCGACCCCGACCATCCGGCCGGGCGGACCGCCCGGATCCTCCAGGACGCGGCGCCCTCGCTCCTCGTGGTCAGCGAGTCGACCACCGCGGCCCCCACCGGCACCGGGACCCCGCTCGTCCTCGACGCCCCGGACACCCGGGCCGCGCTGAGCCGGACCTCCCCCGCAGCCGTCGAGGACGCCGAACGCGGCGGCCCGCTCGATGCCGGTCTGCCCGCCTACACGATCTTCACCTCGGGCTCGACCGGCCGCCCCAAGGGCGTGGTGGTCTCCCACGGCGGCCTGGTGAACCTGCTGTCCGACATGGCGCGGCTGCACTCCCCCGGCCCCGGGGACACGTTCCTCGCCGTGACCACGTTCGGCTTCGACATCGCGATGGTCGAACTCTTCCTCCCGCTGCTCACCGGCATCCCGCTGGTGATCGCCGACCGCGCGACCGTACGCGACGCGCCCGCCCTGGCCCGGCTGGTCAGGGAGAGCGGCACCACCCTCATGCAGGCCACACCGAGTCACTGGCAGGCGCTGCTGGAGGCCGACCCGCAGGCCCTGGCCCGGGTCCGGGTCATCACCGGCGGCGAGGCCCTGCCCGAGCCGCTCGCCGTCGGCCTGCTGCGCGCGGCGAGTTCGGTCCTCAACCTCTACGGCCCCACCGAGACGACCATCTGGTCCACGGGCGCGCCGGTGACCGGGGACACCACCGGCGCCCCGCCGATCGGCCGGCCGATCGCCAACACCCGCGCCTACGTCCTGGACACCATGCTGCGCCCGGTGCCGGCCGGTGTGACGGGTGAGCTCTTCCTCGCCGGCAGCGGTCTGGCACACGGTTACCTCGACCGGCCGGGACAGACCGCCGAACGCTTCGTGGCCGACCCCTTCGGGCCGCCGGGGACCCGCATGTACCGCACCGGCGACCTCGCCCGCTGGGACGAACGAGGCCTGCTGCACTGCCTGGGCAGGGTCGACCACCAGGTGAAGATCCGTGGCCACCGCATCGAACTCGGCGAGATCGAGGCGGCACTCGTCGAGCAGCCGGAGATCACACGGGCCGCGGTGGTCTCACGGGACATCGCCGGAACAGGGCGCACCGGGGACCCCCGGCTGGTCGCCTATCTGGTGCTCGGCGACGAACCGGTGGGCGACACGGTGCTGCGCGAGCGGCTCGGCCGGGTCCTGGCGCCGTACATGATCCCCTCGTTCTTCGTCCGCCTCGACGCGTTGCCGCTCAACCCGAGCGGCAAGATCGACCGGGGCCGGCTGCCCTCCCCCGACGTTCTTCCGGAGGCCGTCGCCGTGGCCCGGGACCCGCGCGAGGAGATCCTCTGCGGCGTCTTCGCCGAGGTCCTTGGTCTGGCCGGTGCCGGACCCGACGACAGCTTCTTCGACCTCGGCGGGCACTCGCTGCTGGCCAACAGGCTCGTCGCGCGGGTCAGGGCGGTCCTGGGCACGGACCTCACGGTCCGGGACGTCTTCCAGCGGCCCACACCCGCGGCCCTGCTGCGCGGCCTGGGCACCGACGCACCGGCACCACCTCCGCCGGAGCGGGGCGAGCGGCCGTCCTTCGTACCGCTGACCCACACGCAGCGGCGGCTGTGGCTGCTGAACCGTCTCGACCCCGACGGCACGCAGTACAACCTCCCCTACACCGTCCGGCTGACGGGCGGTCTGGACGTGGCCGCGCTGCGCGCCGCGCTCGGTGACGTGACGGACCGGCACGAGATCCTGCGTACCGTCTGCCCGGTCCTGGGGGACGAACCCCAGCAGTTCGTCGTCCCGGCCGCCGACGCCCGGCCCGCGCTCCCGCCCGAGGAGGCCCCCGGTGACCCGGGCGCGCTGGCCGCCCTGCTGACCGCCGAGGCGGACCGCGCCTTCGACCTGACCGAGGACCTGCCGTTCCGGGCACGGCTGTTCGCCGTCTCCCCCGACGAGCACATCCTGCTGCTGGTGGTCCACCACATCGCCTTCGACGGCTGGTCGGCCGACGTACTGGCCCGCGATCTGTCCGCCGCCTACCGGGCCAGAGCCACGGGAGCGGAACCGGCGCTCCCCGAACTCCCGGTCCAGTACGCCGACCACGCACTCCACCAGCGGAACGCCCTGGGCGCGGCCGACGACCCCGGCAGTCCGCTCGGCCGGAACCTCTCCTACTGGACGTCCACACTGCGGGGCGCGCCACGGGAACTGCGGCTGCCGGCCGACCGCCCTCGTCCCGCGATCGCCGGACACCGGGGCGGCGACGTGCACTTCACCG
Organism: Streptomyces sp. NPDC002793; assembly: GCF_040295485.1. Classification (NCBI taxonomy): domain Bacteria; kingdom Bacillati; phylum Actinomycetota; class Actinomycetes; order Kitasatosporales; family Streptomycetaceae; genus Streptomyces; species Streptomyces sp. NPDC002793. The sequence continues at coordinate 78,242 of NZ_JBEOVL010000006.1, forward strand.
TGCCCGGTCCGGTCCGCGACGCGCTGAGGGAACTGGCCCGCGACGCCGGAGCCACCTCGTTCATGGTGGTGCGCGCCGCCCTGGCCACCCTGCTGACCCGGCTCGGCGCCGGAACCGACATCCCGCTGGGCTCCCCGGTCGCGGGCCGGCGCGACGACGCCCTGCACGACCTGATCGGCTTCTTCGCCAACACCCTGGTCCTGCGCACCGACACCGGGGGCGACCCCACCTTCAGGCAGCTGCTCGGCCGGGTGCGGGAGACCGACCTCGACGCCCACGACCACCAGGACCTGCCGTACGACACCCTCGTCGACGCCCTCCAGCCGACACGCTCGCTGTCGCTCCAGCCGTTCTTCCAGGTGATGCTCGTCTACCAGAACACCGAGCAGCGTGAGCTGTCCCTACCGGGGGTGACGTCCACCTTCGTGGAGACCGGCAGCCCGACCGCCATGTTCGACCTCACCTTCGAGTTCTCCGACCGCCCCGCCCCGGCCCCCGGACGGTCCGGCACGCTGTCGGGACGCCTGGAGTACGCGGCCGACCTGTACGACCGGGAGACGGCGGAGACCCTGGTGGCCCGCCTCCTGCGGCTGCTCGCCGCCGCCGTGTCCGCCCCGGACACCCCGCTGAGCCGCCTGGACGTCCTGGCTCCGGACGAACGCGTCCGGATCCTCGACCACTTCGGCCGCGGCGACCTCACCCCTCCCGCGCCCACCACCACCCTGCCCGCCCTGTTCGAACACTGGGCCGACCTGCAGCCCGACAGCGCCGCCCTGGTCCGGGACGACGGCGAACTCACCTACGGCGAGCTGGACGACCGCGCCAACCGTCTCGCCAGGGAACTCGCCGCCCGGGGCGCGGGACCGGACCGCACCGTGGCACTGGTCCTGCCCCGCGGCCCCGAACTCCCTCTCGCCGTACTGGCGGTGCTCAAGACAGGCGCCGCGTACCTGCCCGTCGACCCGGCCCATCCGCCCGAGCGGATCGCGTACGTACTCGGCGACCTGGCCACCGAACTGCTCGTCACCTCCCGACGGGTCCTCGGCTCCGGCGCGCTGACCGGGGCGGGCGTGCCACGGGCAGGATGTGTCGTCCTGGACGACCCGGACACCGTCACCGCCCTGGCGGCGCGGCCCGCGCTGCGGCTCACCGACACCGACCGGGCCCGCCCGCTGACACCGCTCGACCCCGCCTACGTCATCCACACCTCCGGCTCCACCGGCCGTCCGAAGGGGGTGGTGGTGTCCCACGGCACCGCGGTCAACCTCGCCGACGACCACCGGCACCGCTTCGGCGCCGGGCCCGGAACCAGGGTGCTGCAGTTCTCGTCGTTCAGCTTCGACGCGGCGGTGTGGGAGCTGTGCGCCGCACTGATGACGGGCGGCGCTCTCGTCCAGGCCGGGGAGGAGCGGCGCATGGGTGGGCCCCTCGCCGACTTCCTGACGGAGCACCGGGTCAATCTGGCGGTCCTGCCGCCCGTGGTGATCACGGCGTTCCCCGCGGACTGCCGGCTGCCCGACGACCTGATCCTCGCCACGGCGGGCTCCGCATGCCCCGCGGAACTCGTCGAGCGCTGGGCCCCACGGCTGCGGCTGTTCAACCTCTACGGGCCCACCGAGGCCACCGTGTGCGTCACCGCCCAGGAGGTCCCAGCGGCGGCCGGAGGCCGGCCGCCGATCGGCCGGCCCATGGCCGCCCACCGCGTGTACGTCCTCGACGAGACGCTCTCCCCGGTCCCGGCCGGTGTCCCCGGCGAGCTGTACGTCGGCGGCGAAGGGCTGGCCCTCGGGTACGCGAACCGCCCGTCGCTGACCGCGGGCAGATTCGTCGCGGACCCCTTCGGGGAGCCGGGCAGCCGGATGTACCGCACCGGTGACCTGGTCCGCTGGCTCGCCGACGGCAGTCTCGACTACCTCGGCCGGACCGATCAGCAGGTGAAGATCCGGGGCTACCGCATCGAGCCCGGCGAGATCGAGAGCGTACTGACCGCCCACCAGGACGTGTCCCAGGCCGCGGTGGTGGTGCGTACCGAGCCGTCGGGAGGCGAGTCCCTGGCCGGTTACCTGGTGGCGGTCGAGAACCGGCGCGTCGACACCGCCGGGCTGCGGAACCTGCTGACGGGCCGGCTGCCGGACTACATGGTGCCCTCGGACCTCGTCGTGCTGGACTCGCTCCCGCTCACGGTGAACGGCAAGCTCGACACCACGGCCCTGCCCGCCCCGCAGCGGGCCGGCGGGCGGGGGCGGCTCCCGGTCACCGCCACGGAGAAGGCCGTGGCCCGGGCGTTCGGCGAGGTCCTCGGCGTCACGGACGTCGGCGCCGACGACGACTTCTTCGACCTCGGCGGCAACAGCATCGGCACCGTCCAGTTCGCAGCCAGGGCCGCGAAGGACGGCGTCGCCCTGGCAGCGGCCGACGTCTTCACCCGCCGGACCGTCGCCGCCCTGAGCACCCTCGCCGACGGCCGGGACACCGTCCGGCACCTCACCGGCCAGGTCTCCGGCGCGGGCCGGGGTCCGCAGGAGGACGTCTTCGCCACGCTGCTCCCGATCCGGGCCACGGGCATCCGGGACCCGCTCTTCTGCCTGCACGGCGGCCTCGGGCTGAGCCTGCCCTACCTGGGACTCGCCGCGCACATCGGCGAGGAACGGCCCCTCTACGGCCTCCAGGCACCGCAGGCGTCCGGCGGCGTCCCGTCGGACACCCTCGAAGCGCAGGCGGAGGGCTGCCTGGAACAGATCCGCGCGGTCCAGCCGGCCGGGCCCTACCACCTGATGGGCTGGTCCTACGGCGGCCTCCTCGCCCACCGGGTCGCGCTGCGCCTCAGGGAGGAGGGCGAGCGGGTGGCCTACCTGGCCTGCCTCGACGCCTTCCCGTACGACGCCGTGGCCGACGGGCCGCCGGCCGGACAGGAGGAACTGCTCTCCCGATTCCTGGAGTACGTCGGCCACGACGGCGGCCAGGGCGCCCCGCCCGGCACCCACGAGGTGGTGGCCGTACTGCGCCGGCAGGGCGGCGTCTTCGCCCGGCTCACCACGGCCGACGTGGAGAGGCTGATCGCGGTGATGGGCCACCACGCCGAGCTGGCCACCCGTTACGCACCCGGCCGGCTGGACGGTGACATGACCCTGTTCGTCGCCACGGCCGGTCCCGCGGCGCGGACCGCCGCCGCGGCCCACCGCTGGGCGCCCCACGTGTCGGGCCGGATCACCGTCCATGAGGTGCCGTACGTCCACGAGTACTTGATGCACCCCGAACCCCAGGCCGAGATCGGCCGTGTCCTCGACACCGAACTGCACAGGAGTGCCAGTTGAGTACAACCATCACGGGCCGCGCCCCCGTGTCCGCCGTACTGCCCCTCACGGAGATCGTCGTCCTCGCCGGGCGACGGCTGCGTCACCTGGGCCGCGCCCCCGGCCGTCTGGTGGGCGTGGCGCTCAACCCCCTGGTGATCCTCATCGCCGTGGGCTACCTGTTCAAGAACGCGATCGACGTGCCCCCGGGCGAGCGTTACCAGGACTACCTGATGGCCGGTACGGCGATGCAGGTCGGCCTCGCCTGCATCGGCCCCACCGCGGTCAGCGTCGCCCTCGACCTGCGCACCGGGCTGATGGACCGTTTCCGCTCCCTGCCGGTCTCCCGGCCCGCGGTCCTGGTGGCCCACGCGCTCGGCGACTGGCTCATCGGACTCGCGGTGCTCGTCCTGGTGGCGCTGGCCGGACTGGGCATCGGCTGGCGCCCGCAGGGTGGCCCGCTCTCCATCGCCGCCGGCTTCGGGGTGGCCGCCGCCTTCATCCTCGTCGCGGTCTGGGCCGGCATCGTGCTGGGTGTCCTGGTGCGCAACGCAGAGTCGATCGACTCGGTCGGTGCCCTGGTCCTGGTGGTGTGCACCTTCCTGTCGAACGCCGTCCTCCCGACCCGGAGCCTGCCCGGCTGGCTCCAGCCCGTCGTCGAGTGGAACCCGGTGAGCGCCTTCGCCGACAGCTGCCGCCACCTGTGGGGCACCCCGGCCCGGTCGGCGGGCGGTTTCCCCGTCGACCACCCGTATCTGACCGCCACGATGTGGGGCGCGGTGCTGCTGTCCGCCGCGGTCTGGATCGGGCTCCGCCGCTTCCGGGCGACCGCCGAGTAGCCCGGCAGCACCCAGGCCGCAACGGTGCCCGTGGCGTCACGGCGACAGGAGTGTCAGTGGTCGTTCCTAGGGTGAACCCATGACGTCGACCACTGCCGCAACCGTCCAGCGAGCTGGCTGACCCGGGATCTGGAGGCGTAGCACCCACTGCGGGGGACCGACCGTCGCGGCGGGCGTCTCGGACCGGCAGGGGTCAGCCCGCCGAACCCGCACCCTTCGCGCCGTCGCCTTCGGCGTCCGCGCGGGCGCTCTCCCACGCCCGCATCAGCATCTGCTCGTCCGCGTCCGGCGCGGAGTCCTCGGCGCGCTCCCACCCGGCACCCCGCACCTCGGTGTGCAGCTCCTCCATCCGCTGGTCGAGCTGGTCGGCGAGTGTCGCCGCTTCGGTCAGGCTGGCGACGATGTGGGCGGGCACGGAGCCGTCGTACGTGTAGTAGATCTTGTGCTCCAGGCTGGCCCAGAAGTCCATGGCGATCGTCCGGACCTGTACCTCGACGGTCACGGGAACGGGTCCCGTACTGAGGAACACCGGGATCTCGATCAGCGCGTGCAGGCTCTTGTAGCCGTTGGGCTTGGGGTGCGCGATGTAGTCCTTCACCAGGAGCACGCCCACGTCGGTCTGGGAGGTGAGTGCGTCGAGGACCCGGTAGGTGTCGGCGATGAAGCTGCAGGTGATGCGCACGCCCGCGATGTCATGGAGCCCCGCCCGGATCGCCTCGGGCGTCGGCTCGATGCCGAGGCGCGCGACCTTCCGCAGGATGCTCGCGGGGGACTTGACCCGGGAGCCGACGTGCTCGATCGGGTTGTACCGGTGCAGGTGCAGGAACTCCTTGCGCAGGATCGACACCTTGGTCAGCACTTCGTCGACGGCGAACTCGTGCTCCATCTGGATGCGCTGGAAGTCCTTGCGCATCCGGCGCGCGAACGCCAGGTCGGTCTCCTTCGGCGGCTCCCCACCTGCGGGGTGCGCGGATGCCTGCGCCGGGTCGGCCACGGTGGTGCTCCTCTCCCGGGCCGGGAAGCCTGATCCGGAGTCGGCGGGCGCGATGTGTGATCGCGTACGGGGTCCCATGCTCGCAGACGGTGACGGCGAACTCCTGCAGGAGGGCCCTCGGCGTCAGGGCCATCCACGGCCTCGCCGGGTCGCGGTACGTCCGTCGGGCGCAGGCCCTTGCGGCACCGGTACCGGACAGGCTCCTCAGCTTCAGCGGATGCCGTCGAAGTCCGCGCCCACGACGAGAGTGACGGTGCCGGACGCCGCGTGCGGGTCCGGTTCCGCCGTGACACCGGGCACCCGGGAAGCGAGCACCCCGGCCTGCTTCTCGAGGCCCAGGGGGTAGGTGACCGCGGTCTTCGCCGCGGCGGCCGGAGCGTTGCCGGTGCCGGTGATGCCGTAGCCCGCCGCCCTCAGCGTCTCGGCGACCTCCGCGGCCTGGCCGGGGACCCCGCTGCCGTTGAGGACCTGCACGTGCACCGTCGCGGCGTACACCGGCGCCTCGGAATCGGCCGCCAGCTTCTCCTTGTCGGCCTCCTGGTCCTTCGTCAGCGAGGTGAACAGGTCGGCTGCCTGCGGGTACTGCCACACCACGTTGGCCGTGTCGGACGGCACGTCCGCCACGCGTCCGTAGTTGGGCACGGTGAGGAAGGTCAGCCGGTCACTCGGGATGCTCTTGATCTCGTTCGCGAGACCGGTCAGCGGCTTGATCCCCGCCAGCCTCTCGTCAGTGGTCAGCGACTTGGTCACCGAGTCCAGGAAGTCGTACAGGGCCGTCGGATCGGTGAGCTTCTGCTGGGCCTTGGCGGCGAGGGCCTGCATGAACTCCTGCTGGCGGCCGATGCGCCCGAGATCCGAGCCGTCACCGACGCTGTAGCGGGTGCGGACGTATCCGAGGGCGTCCTCATCCTTGACGGTCTGGCACCCGGCCTCCATGTCGAGGTGTGCCTTCTCGTCGTGTATCGCCGTCTCGGGGCAGACCTCTATACCGTCGAGGGCGTTGACCATGCCCTTGAAACCCTGGAAGTCGACGGACATGAAGTGGTCGATGCGCAGGCCGGTGGACTGCTCCACCGCCTTGATCGTGCAGGCTGCGGCTCCCGAGACATCGCCGCTCGCACCGCCTGTGGCGAAGGCCGCATTGATCTTGGAGTAGCCCGGACCGGACGTCGTCCCGTTGCCCCGGTCGCAGGCCGGGAGGCTCACCCAGGAGTCCCGCGGCAAGGAGACCACGGTGGCCCATTCCCTGTCCGCAGACAGGTGCATGACCATCAGTGTGTCCGACTGCATGGTGTCCAGGTCCTTGCCGTACTTCGCGTTGTCACCGTCCCGTGAGTCCGATCCCACCACCAGGATGTTCTTCGAGCCCGGACTCAGGTTGACCGGCCGGTCGCCGCCGAGCTTGTCGTCCACGTCCGCGGAACCGATGTTCCCGTCCAGACCCTGGTAGACCCACGCCCCTGCCCCGGCCGTGGCCAGGAAGAGGACAGCCAGTGCCCCACCGGTCCACAGTGTTATTCGCCCGCGCCGGGTCAGCCGGGCGGAGCGCTCCTCGGCTTCGCGGCCCCGCCGCGTCGGTTTCGCCCGGCGGCCGTGTCGAGTCCTGTCCTGCGTACCCACCTGGCGTCCTCCGGGCCTTCGTGCTCGTTCATCCGCAACCGCGGCTGACGCGGCTCTGGAACTCTACAGCCGTGTAGAAACAGGCGGCCACGAGGCCGGAAAGCGCCTGCCGGCGTGCCCAGTTCACACCCCGACCAATTTCTACAGTGCTGTAGATTCGAGAGGGTGGCATACGAGGGCCCGCAGCGGAATCCCGTTCGCGGGTCAGGTCTCGAGAAGGGAATCGACATGGGTGTGAGCCTCGCCAAGGGTGGCAACGTCTCGCTGAGCAAGGAGGCGCCGGGGCTGTCCGCCGTCCTGGTCGGCCTGGGCTGGGACGTCCGCACGACGACCGGCACCGACTACGACCTCGACGCCAGTGCACTGATGGTCGACGAGGCCGGAAAGGTCGCCTCCGACCAGCACTTCATCTTCTTCAACAACCTGAAGAGCCCGGACGGCTCGGTCGAGCACACCGGCGACAACCTCACCGGCGAGGGCGAGGGGGACGACGAGGTGATCAAGGTGAACCTGGCCACCGTCCCCGCCGACGTGTCGAAGATCGTCTTTCCGGTCTCCATCCATGACGCCGAAGCCCGCAACCACAGCTTCGGCCAGGTCCGCAACGCGTTCATCCGCGTGGTCAACCAGGACGGCGGCACCGAGCTCGCTCGCTACGACCTGAGCGAGGACGCCGCCACCGAGACCGCCATGGTCTTCGGTGAGCTGTACCGCAACGGCGCCGAGTGGAAGTTCCGCGCCGTGGGCCAGGGCTACGCCAGCGGACTGTCAGGCATCGCAGCCGACTTCGGCGTCAACGTCTGACACCTGCGGGCACGGGGTACGGGCGAGCCCCGCATCTCCTTCGGCGCCGAGATCACCTTCGGCGCCGAGAAGCCCTTGCCCGCGTTCCGACAGACGTGACCGCAGCCGGCACACCCCCGAGCCGCCGCCATGACCCGACGAAAGGCAGCACAGCATGACCGTGAATCTGAGCAAGGGCCAGCAGATCAGCCTGAGCAAATCCGATGGAGGCGCGCTCACCGTCGTACGGATGGGACTGGGCTGGAAGGCCGCCCCGCGCAAGGGGTTCCTCGCCAGGCTCACCGCCCGGGAGATCGACCTGGACGCCTCGGCGGTGCTCTTCGCCGACAAGAAGCCGGCGGACGTCGTCTTCTTCCAGCACCTCGTCAGCGACGACGGCTCGGTCCGTCACACCGGTGACAACCGTGTCGGCGGCGCCGGTCAGGGCGGCGACGACGAGTCGATCATCGTGGACCTGCAGCGTGTCCCCGCGCAGGTCGACCAGATCGTCTTCACCGTGAACTCCTTCACCGGCCAGACCTTCGAGGAGGTCGACAACGCCTTCTGCCGCCTTCTCGACGAAACCACCGGCCAGGAGCTGGCCCGCTACACGCTCACGGGAGGAGGGCGCCACACCGCACAGGTCATGGCCAAGGTGCAACGGAGCGCCTCCGGATGGCAGATGGCAGCGATCGGCAGCCCCGCCGACGGGCGCACCTTCCAGGACCTCATGCCGTCGATCGCCACGCACCTCTAGGGCACACCCGCAGGGCCCCGCCCCGCGCCTGCACCACAGGAACATCCCAGGACCGCCGGGGCGCGGGATCCACCGTAGGCGGCATCAAGGCCCAACAGAGAACGCGGAACATCTCGTCGAGAACCTGCCGCGCCCACTGACGAGCCCCGCTCGGAGACCGGCGCCTTGCGGCTCCCATAGTCCGCCAGGTACTCGTCGAGGACCTTCCCTCGCAGCGCACACTCGACCGCCTCGGCGGTACACGCGGAGAATTCCCGCTCACCGACCCGCGCCCGGACCGCCTTCGCGGCGCCTCCCGGCAGTGCGGATGGCGCCGCTTGGCCTCATCCCGGGCTGCCCTCCCTCAAGGGAGATAGGCATGGCAAGTGGCCAACCGGATCGCCGCGGTCCTCAGCGCCTCCCACCGGACGTTGACCGGGTGGAGGGCCCGGTTGTGCTCGGCGCGGGCCTCATGGGTGTCCTTCAGGCGAGAGTCTCAGCGGTGGCTGTCAGCACCGCGCGGCCGAGGATGTGGCCGGCCATGGTGAAGCCGAGGGCGGCCGGGGTGGCGTCGGCGGGGACGCCGATGGTGTCGACGTCGAGGGCATGCACCACGGTGAAGTAGCGGTGCGGGCCGTGTCCGGCCGGCGGGGCAGCGCCGATGAATCGGGCCGCGCGGGCGTCGTTGGGCAGCTGGAACGCACCCCCGGGCAGGCCCGAACCGGTGTCGTTGCCGGCTCCTTCGGGCAACTCGGTGACGGTGGCGGGGATGTCGGCGACCGCCCAGTGCCAGAACCCGGACCCGGTGGGAGCGTCGGGGTCGTAGACCGTGACGGCGTAGCTCTTGGTGCCTTCCGGGGCGCCGCTCCAAGAAAGCTGCGGGGAGACGTCCTTCCCGCCGGGTACGCCGGACAGGCCGGAGTACTGCTCGATCGGCCAGGGGGCGCCGTCGGTGACGGTGGTGCTGACAACGGTGAAGGAGACCGCCTCGGGGAGACGGGCAAAGGGGTCGTTGGAACTCATGGTGTGGTCCCTCTCAGGTGTGCTGTGGGTGGTGGTGATGCGGCCGACGGCCGTGGCGGCGCCAGGAGGCGACGTGGTCACGCCTCCGCTCACCACCGAGATCGACCATAACACTGATAATCGATTATCTTCCAGATCGTCTATTGTGTAGTCATGACCCAGACGACTCACACCTCACCCTCGGCGGGGAAGCAGATGCTCTCCGAGCAGGTCTACACACACCTGCGGGCCGCGATCATGCGCGGGGACCACGCCCCCGGTGATGCCCTCAAGCCTCAGGACCTCGCGAAAGAGCAGGGCGTGAGCCTGGCCGTCGTGCGTGAGGCACTCGTGCGGCTGGTCGGCGAGGGCCTCGCCGACCGGCTGCCCAACCGCGGCTTCGCCGTCCCGGCCCACTCCGACCGCCGCTGGCAGGAGATCGCGGAGGCCCGTCGGACGATCGAACCGGTCATGCTGCGCATGTCCATCGAACGCGGCGATGTGGACTGGGAAGCCCGCGTACGTGCCTCCCACCACCGTCTGACCCGCACTCCGGCGTACGTACCGGAGGAGGGCGAGCACTACAGCAACGCATGGGCCGAAGCCCACCGCCTCTTCCACCGCACCCTGCTGGAGGGCTGCGGCAACCTCGTCCTGCTGGAGACCTTCGAACGGATGTGGACCGCGAGCGAACTGGCCCGCCGCTGGTCGGCGCACCGCAACCCCGACCGGGACGGCGCCCTGGAGCATCGCCGACTGGAGGAGGCGGCCCTCGCCCGCGACGCCGACACCGCAGTCGAGGTCCTGACCCGGCACCTCACCCAGACCGCGACCGGACTGACCGACTGCCCCCACCACGAACCCACGAACGAAGCCTGATGCGCCCTGCCTGCCTGGCCGCACGACCGCACCTGATCACCTGAAACGGAGCCACAGCATGACCATCTTCGAAGCGAGCACGGGCCGTCACTGCCTCAACGCCGTCAACCCTCTACACGCATCCGTGTACTTCGCGCCGGAGCCGCAGGACGAACTCGCGGCACTCGGGCTGGAGCGCGGAGCCATGGTCTACCTCGCGAGCCGCGCGGCACCGCTCGGGGCCGTCGACGCGGGCACTGTCACAGCGACGTTCTACAACTTCAACCACGAGCATGTGCAGCGGTACATCCCCGCCGCGTGGACCGTCACCACACCGGCGGAGGTGCTCACGGCACGACTGCGCGGCGCGGACCGGACGCTGCGGCGGCTGCTCGGGAAGGAGGCCCTCACCTCCACGGAAATGACCGAGGCGGCCGAACTGGCGATGCGCGCCACCGAAGCCTGCCGCCGGGAGGCACGGCCGCTGTACGCCGCCAACGCCGACCTCCCCGTACCCGAAGAACCGCACCTGGCCCTGTGGCACGCCGCGACACTGCTGCGCGAACACCGGGGTGATGGTCACCTCGCCGCCCTGGCGATCGCAGGCCTGTCCGGCATCGAGGCGTTGGTCCTGCACAACGCCACCGGCACGGCACCGACATCGGCACTGTTCATGCGGACCCGCGGGTGGTCCGCGCGGCAGTGGGACACCACCCGGGACCAGTTGCGCGAGCGCGGCCTGCTGGACGAGGCAGGCAATCTCACGCAGGCGGGCACGGCCCTGCGCGGCGAGACCGAGGTGCTCACCGACCGCCTCGATGCCGCCCCGTACGACCACCTCGGCCCGGCCGCCACCGCACGCCTCACCGAACTGGCCGGCGGCTTCTCCAAAACCCTCAGGGCAGCGGGCGCCTTCCCTGCGGTGCACTTCGGCAAGGGCTGAGGGCCGGGGCCCGGCGCCCTCGTAGTAGCCACGGCCAGGTGGCGTGCAGTGCGCTCACCGCGCGCCCGCGTCGTGCCCATGTCCGCCCCTCCCAGGTAGTACACCGCGGCGGTCGAGCGGTACCTCACCGGCGCGGGCATCGCGAAGTCCTCCGCGCGGATCTACCGGATCACGTTGACGACGTGGGGGTGGATCCTCGCCGGTGAACCGGAGCCGACCGGGCCCGCCCGCCGGGGCGCGGGCTGACGAGATGGACGCCGACACCGTCCACCGGGAGCTGTCCATCGCACGTAAGGCGATCGGCTGGTGGCAGCGCCTTCGCAGTGCCCTGACGCACGAGGCGGAGGACGGCACCTCCACCCCCGATGCTGCGGGCCCGCTCCCGCCACGCATCCGTCCGCCCCCTTGGCGAACCGTCGGCGCGTACGACGGAGGGTGATCACACGAAGCGGAATCCGTAGCGCAGAGCTCCCGCCTGCGAAACCGCAGTTCCGGAGAGGGACATCCCAGCACCATCCCAGCACGGGCGTTCCATCCCAGCACCATGCAGGCCGGGCGCCCTCATGCACTCCCACGCAGCTTGCGTGCCACCACTCCGGCTCGCACCCTTTGAGGGGTGGGACGCTTCGTCGAGGGGGTAGCCGCATGGCGTGACGCACCTGCCTGCAACGGCTCCACTCGCTGGGCAGCAGGCGCCCCTCGATGGACCCGAAAGAAGGGGTCCGCCTGGCCCTTTACGCTCAGGATCCACACCGTGCGGCGTTCCCGGTCAGTCGGCGGTGCCGGGCTCCACGACCCACTCGGCTTGCACCCGGCTCACCGAGGCGATCATGTCGAAGTCGCCCTCGTAGTGCAGGACCGTGGCCCCATGCCGTTCTGCGGTTGCCGCGATGAGGACGTCGGCCAGCGACAGCGCCCGGTGAAAGCCGGCGTTCAGCGCCAGCGCCTGGATCGCGAGCGCCTGCTCGAACTCCTCGTCGTTGCAGGGCAAGTAGTCGAAACCACGGAGCAGGGTACGCAGGCGCAGCGCCTCGGGCTTTCCACGCGCCGAGTACAGCACCTCGTACTCGGTCGGGGCGCACACTGCTAGGAGTCCATCGCGGTCCAGCGCATCCAGCCGCGCCCGCACTGCCAGTGTGCCCCGGCGGGCCAGCGCGGACTTGTCGATGAGGTAGCGCCCTTTCACGCCGCCGAAGCCCCGTCTTCGCGCTTGAGCGAGCCGTCCGGATTCCGCGGCCCCGTCTGCGACCGGATCTCCGCGAACACGTCATCAAACTCACCATCGTCAATGGCATCGAACAGCTCCCGGCGCAGCCGCAGCCTCACCCCCTCCTCCATGGCCGCCCGCACAGCGGCGGCCTTCGTCCTCGTCCCATATACCCGCATCGCCTGCTCGACGATCTCCTCGTCCAGATCGATCACAGTCCTGGCCATCAGTTGTCCCTCCACAGCTCGACGCTCCAACAACGATATCAATTGGGAGTAAGAAATGGCATCAAAATGCTGGAGCGCGGCGAGGGTGCCTCGATCAGAGCCGGGAGCCTGACCTGGACCGGTTGATCAGCATTCCGATCGGCGAGCAACCTGGACGAACTCCCTGACCTGGGACTCGGCGAACGAATCGACGCCGCATTGCCGGAGCGGCCACTCCGCAAGACGTTGGAAGCCGGCAAGAACGAACTCGGGCACGGCAGACTGCGCTCCCCGCGACGATCGGCTCGTAGCCTCGGGAGGCTCATCAGAGTGGAACCTGGCACCGGCGGCGCATCCGCGTCCCGGCGCAAACCCAGCACGGTACGGATGACCAGGGATGACGACAGATGACGAGGGTCAGCTACCCCAGCACCATCCCGGCACGGGAAAAACAAAGGGCCCGACTCCGAAGAGTCGAGCCCTGTATGACCTGCATGTTTGCCAGATCAGCGACGTGGTGATCTGGCACCCGCTGCACGTTGAAGCGGAACGTTCAAAGGATCTCCTACTCCCCAGTGTTCGCAAGGGGTCTGCCCTTCCGGATCGTTGCTGGGTCAGCACCAAGTCAGCACCGTGTCGATCAGTCAGCACGTCACGCAGCGAGCGCCGTCGCCTGCTCCGCTGTCTGACGGGGAATCGATGGGCGTAGCGCCTCCTGCATGACATCCCGGCAGCGGTCCCACGCCTCCGGCACGAGGTGCCCGTACGTGTCGACAGTCGTCTTGATGTTGCGGTGGCCGAGCCAGCGGCTCACCTCGTGAATCGGGACGCCGTTCGCGAGCGCCGTCGAGGCGAAGAAGTGCCGCAGGGAGTGCGGCGTGCACTTCGGCTTTCCGTCCGGCTTCACGACACCGGCCGCCTTCAGCGCCTTGCGCCAGTGGTAGCCGTACGTCGAAGCCGTGGGCATCTTGCCCTTGCCCCGCTCGCGCGGGGCGAAGAGCGCCTCCAGGCCGTCGACCTCGACCGTCCCCCAGCGCTTCAGGTGCAGCCCGATCTCCTGGTCGAGGAAGAGCGGGGTGGGCACGTCCCGGAACTCCTCCGCCGTGCGGTGCTTCAGCGGTACGAAGCGTGTGACGCAGTTGCCCTGGTTCGCCTTGGCGCTGATCTGCCGACGCAGCCGGAGGAAGCCGTCCCTCTGACAGTCAGCAGAGAAGCCGAGGGCCTCACTGATGCGCAGCCCCGCACCTGCCTGGAGCCACACCGTGAGCCGGTACTGCTCGGACATGGCGGCAGCGATGGCGTACACCTCGGCCAACGTCGGGATCTCGTCCGGGTCGACCGCAGCGCCCGCCGTCTTGAGCGGCGGCACCTCGTCACACGGGCTGCCCGGTATACGGCGCTCCTTCACGGCCGCCGTCAACATGCTGCGCAGGATGTTCATGCGGTCATTGACCGTCGCGGCCGTCAGCCCACGCGCCACCATGCCGGCCTGAAGCTTCTTCACATCCGTGACGGTGAGGCCGGCGAGGGTGCGGGAGCCCAGTGCGGGGATCAGGTGGTTAGAGAGGATGCCCTGGTAGTTGCGGTGCGGCGCGTGGACTCGTTCACGGGGTGCTGCTCCAACCACTCCTCGGCCCACTTACGGAGCGAGACCCGGCCGAGCTGGTGGTCGATGTAGACACCCTCGCGCTTGTCGTTCTTTGCCTTGATGCCGAAGTCCTCGGCCTCCCGCTTGGTCGGGAACGACTTCTCCCGCTGCCGAGCACCACGCCCACCGGGCTCTCGGTACCGGACGGTCCACCGGTGCACGCAGCACGCCTGGTTGCGGCAGTCACACTTCTTCAGAACCTTGGCCAACGTCCATCCCTCTCAGAATCTCGATCGCCTTGCCGGTGAGCCGCCCGCCCGCCTTGCCCTCGACCTTGGTCAGGAACCCTCTCTGCCGGGCGGTGCGCAGGTGGCCCTTCAACGTGGCCTGCTTACTCCCGGTCCACACCTCCAGATCGTGGATGGGGGCCCTTCGCCCGACATCGACGCTCCGCACGTACAGAGCGGAGAGCACCGCCAGGTACTCGTCGGAGAGCCCACGGGGCAGACCTGCGAGTTGTTCCCGAAACCTCTCCACTGCCGTCTTTGCTGCGACAGCGGTCTCTGCGACCGAGGCCACATCCGCGGCGAAAGCAGCGGTGTCGATCTGCCGGAGCACCGTGGTGGAGACACCGCGGGCGATCTCCTGCGGGTCGCCGTCCTCGTGCGGCTCGATCCGGATCTCCTGCGGCCCGCCCGAGGAACCGGCCAGCGGGCGCCACAAGGTCACCTTCCACGAGCCGATACGCAGCGTCTGCTCGATCCCCTCACGCGTAGGAGGTCCATCGTCTTGGCCGTGAATGATCGCCATGCGACAGAACGTACGAGGCAGCACCTCACTCGTCAAGTCCAGACGTGACAGATCCGGTCTTGACAGAGCCAGACTGAATCAACGGGATGACGGTCAGTCGATCCCGCCTACCCGAGGAGAGCGCCTTTGGAGCCGAACCGAATGATGAGCGTCAATGACCTGGCCGACTACCTGGCAATGAAGCCCGCGTGGGTCTACAACAACCACCGCGCGCTCGGCATCCCGTCGCGCAAGATCGGCGGACACCTCCGATTCCGCAGGTCGGAAGTCGACCGCTGGATCGACCGGAACTGTCCCGCCGCCGCCTGACCTGCCCGAGCACTGCCCCGTACTCCCGAGAGAGAGGAGCACATGACCCCCGCCTCGACGGGGACCCCGGCGCCCTCGCGCCACCACCGAAAGGACCGACCAACACCCGTGGGAGCCATCACCACCAAGGGGCGCAAGCTCCACGAGATCGAGCACGTCCCGTACGAGCAGGCATTCCTCATCGGCGACCTGCTCACCACCAACATCACCATGCTCGCCGGCGAACCCAAGGCCGGAAAGACGCTCCTGACCGCCGGGATGTCCGTCGCCCTCCTGAACGGGGCCGACGAGTTCCTCGGCCTGCCCGTCCTGCGGCCCTGCCGCCACATCGTCTTCGGCCTCACCGACGACGGCGCCGAGGGGGAACTCCGCGAGCGCCTTCACGGGGCGGTCCCCGAGGACTCCGTCACCGTCTTCCCCGTGGAGGACACCGCCCAGACCGGCTACTGGCAGGGCGTCCACGACGACCTCGTAGCGCTCGGAGCCGACCTCTTCGTCCTCGACAACGTGCTCGGAGCCCTCGGCGACGGCGAGGACGTCGCCTCCTCCGTGACGGCCCGGAACACCATCGACAAGCTCAAGCCGATCAGCCGGTCCGGCATCCCCGTACTCGCCGTCACCCACACCCCGAAGGGCAACGGCGAGGGACTCACCACCGCCTCCGCCCCGATCGGCGGACGCGCGATGGCCGGAGGCGTCCGCGGTGTCATCGCCCTCCGCAAGTCCAAGAAGGGCCGGAGCATCCAGACCGCGATCAACCGGGCACGGGAAGACCTTGACCTGCGCGTCGACGTACGCCCGGCCAGCGAGTCCAGCGAAGTCCCCGTCTGGCAACGAGTGGAATCGGAACTCAAGGCCGTCAGCCTGCCCACGCCGAAGCCCTGGGACGAGGACCTCATCACGCGGATCATCGAGGAACAGCCGGAAGAGGAGTCGGCGCTCGCGCTGTCCAAGCGCTACGCGCCCATCGTCGACAGAAAGCCCGAGACCGTACGGCCGAAGCTCAGGGACGCCCTGGAGCGTGTCGACGGGCGCTGGGTCAGAAGGTTCGCCGACACCGCCTGAGCCCTGGTGGTGGTGACGCCTCCCCCTTACAGGACGTGTCACCACCAGCTACCTCGCTCCGCTCGGCAAGCCTCGCTCCTCGCTTCACTTACGTAAGTACGTCAGGTCTCTGGACTCTGGCGGCCTCCGGCCGACCAGCACGCAGACCGCTGGCGAACTGCAAAGCCCGAAGTCGTTCAGCGGCGAGGGAACAACCAGAAGGAGCGGCCCCCCTCTGGGGGCCGACATGGCGAAGCCACTTACGTACTTGCAGGCAGTGGCGAAGAAGTCAGGCAAGATTTTGCGAGAAGTCGGCGGCGGAGCCGCCGTCGGCATGAAGAACTTGAAGTCCAAGGCTCACCTCTCGTACAGCCCTTCGCCGTCGCTTGTTTCTGGGCCGCCGTGGCGGCCCCCCTCGGCCTTACGCTTGGGCCTTCCTCGTGCTCCTCATCGCCGTTGCGTGCGACCTGCTACGCCCAGTCATCATCGCCTCTGGGGTCGATGGCGACGCGGAGGTCTGCACCGATTGTGTGCCCCGGATGTGATCGAGTCCGACGAGGTCAACTGCGGCGACCCGGAGCGGACCCAGCGCCCGGCCGGGCCGAGAGCCGGGCATCGTCAAAGACAGCAAGCCTCTGACGGGCCGCGTAGCGTCCGGCAACGCCGAAGACGCCCTACTCTCGACCCCTACCGTAGGGCCATGGACAAGTTCGACACGAGCCTTCGATTCGCCCTCCAGGCCACCGGCGCCGAGCTGGCCGAGGAGCCGCCGGTTCCTGACACTCCGCTCGCCCGCGTGCTGGCGTTCGCCGCCGAGCATGACGAGGACGCCGTGACCGAGGAGCACATCGAGCTGGCCAAACAGGGTCGAATGTAGCTCTCGCCTCTCGCCTCTCGCCTCGCGGTGGGGGAGGATGATCCCGTTCCTGCACTCGAACGAGGCCTCAGGGTACGGGAGTTGAGGTTGTGAATGTGTTGCTCGGCGTGCCGAGTGCGCCGTACCGTGACCGCGTGGCAACCTTCAACCAGCACAATCAGACTGTCGGCGTTCAGCACAACGCCGAGAACATGATCGTCGGATCGTCGGCGTCGATGGCCGACATCGCTGCTGGGCTGGACGCCGTTCTGGCGCAGGCTCACCAGACGGAGCCGCCCCTTCCTCCCGAGGTACAGGCGGAGCTGGAAGCCGCGCGTGTTGCAGCAGAGTCTGGCGACGCCGCTGAGACGGGAGGGCGGCTGCGGCGAGTGCTTGAGATGGGCAGCCTGGCCACTGGCATCGGAGCGCAGGTCGCCGCCATGCTTGGGGGGCTTGGTGGGTGAGTTCGATCAACAGAGTCAGCAGGTAGGGGTTCAGTTCAATGCCGCTCGCCAGACGGTGGAAGAAGCGGTATTCGGTAACAAGTACTCGATCACTGTCGAGCACCAGGCCGACTCGCCAGAGCGACGCGCCGCCAGAGAGATGTACGTGAGCATGGTACGAATTTCCGAATGCACCTTGAAGACGTGGAACTACGCAGTCACCGTTGGCGACCGTGACCCCAACGAGCTGCTGCAACTTCGGCACTACATGAGCGCGCACAGCAGCCATTTGGAAGATCAGCTCCTCCATTACCGAGCCGCAGCCCCGTCATCGACAGAAGAGGCTGGGGCCAGAATCATGCACGATCGGTTCGTCGAAGCGGTGAATGACATCCTTTCGCTGGCAGCCAGATGGGCCGTCGAGAGCCTTCAGGCTCCGAGAGACCTGCTCGCGGAAGAACTCTGGCCGGAGGTCGAGGGGGCGGCACAGACCATGGAGATGATGAGGGAGCAGTTCCTGCTCAAGGTCGTGAGGCCTTGGCCACCTCCGAAGGTGTCGTGAGGTCTCGGCCGACCTTGAACGCCCTTGAAACCGTGGCGCGACCTTGGCCGGTAAGACCCGGCGGTGCGGAGAACGCCTTCAGGGGGTCATCCCCCACCCCCGTCTCGCCCTCGCGTACGGCACCGCACACCCGGACAGCACAGCGCCCCCGCCAGCCACGATGAGACCGACGAGGGCTTTGGACCGGCGCGATCCGGCTTTGTTGATCGCTGCCCCTCGGCGCGCCGAAACGTCACCTCAAGGGCGACCAGGCCCGACGGTGACACCGGTCAGGCAACGTGCGGATCCGCCCCGCGCAAGATGCAGAGATCGTCGCCGAAGACCGCGGAGATCTGGATGCTGCCGCCCAGCGCCTCCACGTAGCGCGCAATCGCCTCGACCGTGGACACCTCGCCCCGCTCGATCTGCGACACCCGGCTCTTGGTCACGCCCATCCGCTCGGCCAGCTCGGCCTGGGTCAGCGCCAGCGCCGCGCGACGGTCGGCCAGCCGGTGGCCGTCGATGTACGCCTGGTTCCGCTTCCGGGCCCAGGCGACCGCCTCCTCGCCACCGGCCTCGGCCACCACCTCGGCCCGGACATCACTCCACTTCCGGTAACCCGTCATCGCTTCTCCCCTTCCTCTGCTTCCCGCTCCTTCAGGTACTCCGCGTACAGTTCCTCCGCCCGCGGGATGGCCTGCTTGTACCAGCCGGACCAGTTCCCCGACTTGTCGCCACCGAGCAGCAGGATCGCCGACCTCCACGGATCGAACGCGAAGATGATCCGGATCTCCGACCGCCCCGCCGATCCGGGTCTCAGCTCCTTCAGGTTGTGCACCACGGAGCCCTCCAACCGGTCGACGAGCGGTCTCCCCATCCCCGGCCCGCCGTCGGCCAAGCGGTCAATGGCGTCGACGACCTGCGCTTCGGATCCCGCTTCCAGCCCATGGATCCAGGTCAGGCACTCATCCGTTACACGGATCTCCCACTCCTCCACACCTGAAGTGTAGCGAATCCTCTACTTCGCGGGGCGCGATCACCGAGCGGCTCGACCGGCATCGCGACTCAGCTCGTCGCCTCACCAGAAGGACCTCACGCCTCTCGCATCCCAGGTCAGCGCAGCTCAGACCCTGTCGTCAGGGTCAGCACCAAGTCAGCACGCTCCCCAGAAAAGGCCGGAATCCGCAGGAGAAAACAGGAAAGGGCCAGACCCGAAGACCTGGCCCCTGACCTGGGGTTCCCTACCTTGACCGGCCACTTCGGCCGGTCAAGGAATCAGGCGTCACACGTTGAAGCGGAACGTCTGCGGTCTGATCCTGACCTGCGGCGGAGCACTGTCCAGGGCTCTTACCTGGGGTTTCCTCGTTGGCATACGTTGGCTCCCGACGGCCGTTTACGGGTGTCCTGCGGACTGGCTGCGGACTGGCCGGGGATCCCGAGGCAGAGAAATCCATGGCACACCGGCGGGACCTGGAACGAGACTGCGCGGGTGAGCGACTCCTACCCCTGTCCCTGCTGCGGGCACCGCGTGTTCGACGACGTGCCCGGCTCGTACGAGATCTGTCCCATCTGTTTCTGGGAGGACGACGGACTCCAATTCCGCTTGCCGACCATGGCAGGCGGGGCGAACAAGGTCTCCCTGATCGAGGCCCAGCGCAACTACCAGGACTTCGGCGCCTGCGACGAGCACGGTCGACGGTTCGTCCGCCCGCCGGCCGAGGATGAGCCGCTCGACCCCGCCTGGCGCCCTATCGACCTGACACGCGACTCCTTCGAGGACTGGGCAGCCGAGGACCGCGCCCCGTGGCCCGAGGACCTCTCGGTGCTCTGCTGGTGGCTCCCCACTTTCTGGCGCCGGGACCACCCATGACCACCCACATCGCGAGACTCATCCAGCAGCTCGACGACTCGACCGGCCCGTCGTACGACGCTCGCGCGGAACTGATCTACATCGGCTCCGACGCCATCCCCGCCATCATCGACGGACTGCCCTCCCTCGACCGCTTCGGCCAGCTGACCGCCATCGAGGTCTTCGAAGAGGTGGCGGACCCACGCTGCGGCCCCGCCCTGATCGCCCTCCTGGGCAGCGACGACTCCACCGTCCGGGAATGGGCGGCGATGGCCCTGGCGAGCCTGAAGATCGACGGCGCGGTTGAGCCCGTGCGTCACGCCTATCGCGCCTGCCTGGAACGGGCGACGCCACCGGACTGGAGTGAGCCGGAAGGCATCCGCTGGGCCCTGACCGAACTCAGCGCACGCAGCCCTGTCGTCCCGCCGCTCACCGCGCGCCTACGAGCCACCGCTGCGGACGACGCCCTGGGCTGGCGCTCGGCCCGCTTCGCCGAGATCATCAACGACCTGGCCGACCACGCCCAGGTGATCCTCTACTCCCAGTTCTGGCGAGTGGACGCCGACCGCACGTACGGCGTCCCCGGCCCCGGCCTGGACTGGGAACTCGACTGGACCGCGCCCTGGGAGCACCTGGTCGAAGAGTCCCGCGCGTGGTCCCTGCTGGAAGCCTTCGAAGCCCCCGTCGGCGACAACATTTTCGTCGCCCCCACTTGGATCGACCGGACCGACCTGCACCCGGAGAGGTGACCGATGCCGTCCCAGCACCCCTAGTGATCGGCTACAGCCATGTGATCGAGCGCTACGTGACGAGGAAGGGCTCAGACCACCCGCGCTACCACGAACCGACCTCCGCCAAAGAATGGACGGGGAACAACGGAGAGCGAAAGAGGCAACAGGCAACGACGCCGAACCCCGATTCTCCGGGCGCGCGTCGTGCCAGACTCACTCTCGGATGCGAAACGAAACGACGCCGTCACAGCGGGTGTTCACCGTCGGGTTTCGTGTCGCTCGGTGGTCGTCGGATGACGGCTCCCCGTGAGGGCGGACGGCTCTCGCGGGCACTGTTCAAGGGGAGGTTGACGATGAGCACGACTTTACGTTTCGGCCCGGAACTTCGCCGATTACGAGTGGAGGCGGGGCTGACTCTGACCGAGTTCTCCGTGGCGCTCAACTACGACAAGGGACACCTCAGCAAGGTCGAGCGCGGGGAGCGTTCCGCTTCACCCGAACTGGCCCGGCGGTGCGACGCCTTCCTCGGCGCGGACGGCGAGTTACAGCGCCTGGTCACCCGTCCCGAGACGGACGCGGGCTCGAGCACCGCTGAATCCCCCGCCAGTCCGAGGCGCTGGCTCGTTGGACGCCGGGCGGTCCTCTCGGCGGGTACGGGAGCGCTGATCGACCTCGGACTGAAACTCGGCGGTCAGGCGCTGTCCTCCACCGACGACCCTCTCCTGCCCTCCTTCCGTATGCAGTTCGACCAGCTGCGGAAGCTCGGCCAGTCCACCCCGCCCAGGGTCCTACTGCCCCTGCTGGAAACGCAGACCCGCATGATCGCCGGGCTGGCTGCCGACGCCCGGTCCGTTTCTCGGGCCCCTGCGCTCCTGCTCGCCTCGCGGTTTGCGGAGTTCACCGGCTGGATGGCCCAGGAGGCCGGGGACAGCGACGCGGCACTCGGCTGGACGGGCGAGGCCGCCGAACTGGCGCGCGCCGGGGGTGACCCGTACCTCGGTTCCTACGCACTGGTGCGACGCGCCCTGGTCACGATGTACGGCGGGGACGCCACTGGCACCGTCGCCCTGGCCCGCCGCGCCCAGAGCAGCGAACTCCCGCCGCGCATCCGGGGACTCGCGGCCCAACGGGAGGCCCAGGGGCACGCGCTCGTCGGCAACGAAGTCGACTGCCTCCGCAGCCTCGACAGGGCGCGGGAACTGCTCGCCAGCGACGACGCCCGCAACGGCGCCGAGCCCGTGATCGGCACCTCCCATGTGAGCGATCCGGCGGCGATGTCGACCGGCTGGTGCCTGCACGACCTCGGCCGCCCCAAGTCCGCCGCCGAGGTACTCGACAGGGAGTACCGCCGCCTCCCGCCGCACGCGCTACGCACCCGCGCTCGGTACGGCTTCCGCCGGTCCTTGGCCCATGCCGCTTCCGGGGAGGTCGAGCACGCGTGCGCGATCGCCGGGGATCTCCTGGGAATGATGCCGGCCGTTCCGTCGGCGACGGTGAACAGCGACGTTCGGCGTCTCGCACGGGAACTCTCCCGGTTCCGGAGCAGCCGCGCCGTACGTGATCTGCAGCCCGCGCTGGCACGCGTACTCGCCCCTGCGCACGACTGACAGCCGTTTCACGACCGACACAGACGTAAGGCTGCCCGGCTCGCCGGTCTGCCACTACCCGGTCTCTCCGGCCCTCCGGATCCGACGATCCCCGGCGGGACCCTCTGATGACCGCTCGACACGTCGCATCGCCCTCCGACTTCTTCGGGCTGCCCGCGACCAGTGACGCACCAGGCTGCGCCCCTCCATCCGCACGCCCACCGTGGATGCGCCATGCCGTCACGGGCGGGACCTCACTGCCCGGGCGAACCGGAGCCCCGGTTCACAGCCCCGTGCCCGTTCACCCCGTCTTCCCCTCATGAAGGGAACCTTCATGCCCGACGTCTTCGTCAACTACCGCACAGGCGATGAGGAGACCGCAGCGACCATGATCGCTCGGGAACTCGCCCGCCGGTTCGGTGACGAGCGAATCTTCTTCGCCAGCAATTCGATCGAGCCCGGACGCCGTTTCCCGGTAGAACTGGTCAGGGCGGTGGAGGAGTGCGAGGCTCTCCTCGCCGTGATCGGTCCGCGCTGGGCGGAGGTGCGGGGCGCCGACGGCCGCCCCGCCTTCGAAGCCGAGCAAGACTGGACCCGTCGCGAGATCCAGACCGCGCTCGACCGCGGGGTCCTGGTGATCCCCGTGCTCGTCGGAAAGGCCACGAGGATCGACCGCGCCGTCCTTCCGGACGTTCTGCTGGAGCTGGCGGACTGCCAGTACAGGCGGTTCGACCACCGCAACGCCGAATCGGACCTGACGGCGCTCGGCGACACTCTCGCCCGGCTCCTGCCCGAGCTGGGTGCGGTGGACCAGGACGCCCGTGCGGTGCGGGACCGGATGGAGGCGAAGTCCCGCGAGAAGCTGGAACGGGACACCGGGCACACCAGGATGCGGACGCGTGACGTCGAGCAGCGCGTGCGCGGCGGCATCGGAAATCTCAACGGAGACCTGTCCGGCACCTTCGTCAACGAGCCGCAGGGGCCTGTGAACACCGGTCGGGGTCATCAGTACAACGCACCTCACTTCGAGGGTGACAACACCGGGGTCCAGTTCACGGCGGGCGACAACAGCGGTACGGTCCACCAGCGCTTCGAGCGCGAGCGCCGGCACTCGGACGACGGACGATGACCGAGCAGGACCGCGTCACCGTCAACGATCCGCGCGGCCCGGTGAACAACGGCGAGGGGCACCAGTACGTCTTCTACGGTGTCAGCGCGGACTGGATGATCCGCAAAGGGGTCGAGTCCCTCCGGATCACCCGCGAGGACCGGGTGCGTCTGGCCGATCGGTTCGTTCCACCGGTGGGCTACCGCGTTGCCGCCGACCATCTGGAGAAGCCCGGATCGGTGGTGCTGCTGGAAGGGCCACCCGGCAGCGGCCGCCGCGCCGCAGCGATCATGCTGCTGCACGGGTTCGGGGAGGACCGGGGCGCCGCCGAGGAGGGGGTCCGGTTCGAGGAGCTTCCCATCACAGGCAAGGACGAGAGTCCTCTGGTTCCCGGCATGGGGGACCGTTTCCTCCTCGATCTCTCCGGAATCGCTGATGAGGAAATGTACGACAAGGCCCAGCGCCGCCTGGCCGTGCGCCGGTCACAGGTTCAGGAGGCGGGGGCCCACATGGTCGTCATCCTGCCGTCGGGCATGGAGCACGCCCACCCGCCGGACCTGGAATCGCACACGGTGAGGCTGGGACGCCCCAGGGGCATCGCCGTCATCACCCGGTACCTCCGCATGGACCGGATGCTCTTCCGCCCCGCGGACCTGGGGAGCACCGACCTCCAGCACCTGTGCGACCGCTCCCCCATGCGGGAACTGGCGCGGCTCGCGGGACTGGCGACGGCCGCTCGCGACAGCGGCCGGTTCGGCGCCGACTTCGCGGGATGGCTCGACCAGGCGATGCACGCGGTGACCGACCGTGCCGGCGAGGTGGGTCGACAGGTGGCCGCGGTCCGCACCACACCCGAGCGGGCCCTGCTGCTCGCGACGGCGATGTTCGAGGAGGCCCGCGCCGACACCGTCTACGAGGCGTGGCACAGTCTGATGAAGACGGTGAGGCACGAGGAGGAGGCGACGACCGAGCTCGCGCGGACGGATTTCGGAGAGCGGTTGGTGGGACTCGGGATCGAGCGGGATCCGGACGGACGGCTCCGCTTCGAACGGCTGGTCTACGCCGACGCGGTACGGACGTACTTCTGGGCGAACTTCCCCGGGGTACGCGACGACCTCAGGGACTGGATCGGCAGCGCCGCCGGGCTGCGCGGTCTGACCACCGACGACCGGGTGAACATCGTCATCCGCTTCGGCGAGCGAGCCCTGGCCGTCGGGCGGCCCGACCACCTCTTCGACCTCGTGGAGCGCTGGGCGGACCGCACGACCGGAACGCCCTGCGACCTGCAAGCCGTGGCGGCCCTCGAACTCGGTCTCGGCCACGAGAGGTTCGGGGGATGGTTCCGCAAGCGGATGTACGAGTGCGTCGTGAGATCCGGCTCCTTGTCGGACGGTCTCGCCCGTGTCCTGACCACAGCCTGCATCCAGAGCCTCAGCGCGACTCACCCGGATCAGGCAGTGGTACGGCTGCACTACCTCGCCGTAGGAGAGGGGGAGGCGGCGCGCGAGGCCCGGGAAGCGCTTCTCGACCTCGTCGGCCGCGACCGCCGGCTCTACCGACTGTTGATCGACCGCTTGCGAGACCGGGCGCGTCGGGAGCCGCACGGGGCAGAGCCCCATCTCCAGCTGCTCATGGTGCTGTTGAGGAGCGACCGGGCGCCTGACCCGCCGACGTGGCCGGACCTGTTCCTCGGCTGGGAGGCGGTGTTCTCCCAGCCGCCGACGGAGCTCTGGAACCCGCTGGTGAGCCGCTGGCTGAACACCGTGGCGGGCGACAGCACGCAGAAGATGGCGCTGGACGTGATGGTTGGAGCGACGCGCGGCCGCGCGGCCGCCCTCCACCGTCTCTACACCATCACCTGCGGCTGGGCTGGGTCCGCGCGCCACCCGTCCCGGGCAGCGGTCGCCGCCCTTTTCTGGCAGTACATCGACCACGTGCAGTACGGCCGCACGGAGCGTGCGGACGCCGGACCACGGACCACGGAAGAGGCACGATGAGACACCGTCTTCCCCGCTTGTTGTTCGTCGCTTTCTGCGGCCTCGCACCGGCTGTGCTCGGAAACCTCCTGCACTGGTCGGCGTGGCTGTGGGGCTTCATGTCCATGGTCACGGCCTCGGGCTCCCTACTGCTCGTGATGACGG
This sequence comes from Streptomyces sp. NPDC002793, assembly GCF_040295485.1. Lineage (NCBI taxonomy): Bacteria > Bacillati > Actinomycetota > Actinomycetes > Kitasatosporales > Streptomycetaceae > Streptomyces > Streptomyces sp. NPDC002793. Next base: position 103,729 of record NZ_JBEOVL010000006.1, read on the forward strand.
TCCTCAGCAGTGGCCGGGCGGCGGCCGACTCGTACGAGTCCAGGGAACCCGAGCCGCCCGCAGCGCCGGTGGAGCAGCCGTACCAGGAGACACGGGTGATCGACGCGGTGCTGCCGAGCGCGACGGACGGCTACGACTTCCTCTTCTCCGCCACCGTGTGGTGGAAACCTGTTCCCGACCACGCCGGCCGATCCGACGACGCCTCCCCGGCCCTCGCCGCCGCCTCGGTCGTCAGCCGGGCCCGGGAGGCCGTCCGCCACGAGGAGCCCGGCCGGGCGAGCTTCGCGCAGTATCTCCTGGACGGGGAGTTGGGCGTCCCGCTCCCGGACCGGAACGAACGGGTGAAGGCTCTGGCGGCCGATGTGACCCTGGCCCTCGCTCCCGCCGACCGCGAGCGCCTGCGGAAGCTGAACGATCTTCGCAAGGACGAGGAGATCTGGGAGTACGAGCGCCAGCACGAGCGCAACAAGCGGCGCTACCTCGGCGACGACGTGCTCAAGAGTGCGGGCAGCGCGGTGGTGTGGTGGCTGGCCCGCCACGAGAACGAGATCGAGAAGGCGGTCCACATGATCGGCCCGCTCGCCCAGATCGCGGCGGCGGCCAACGACGAGGAAGTGCCCGAGCTCTTCCGCCACCTGCTCGTTCCGCCCGTGGGCGCGCGGAGCGAGGCGACCGTCGGGGGACCGCTGTGGGACGAGAGTGGCCTCGGAGGGGAGATGTTCGGCCGCGAGGAGGAAGTGGGGGTCCCGGATCGGCTGCGTCTGTTGCTGACCGCTGCGGGCCTCAAGCCGGACATGGACGGGTACACGGTTTTCGTACACCGTGTGATGCGATTCCTGAAGGCGGAGGGGCTGGACGAGGCCGCCGACGAGATCAGGCGGGCCTTTGGCCTGGCCCCCCACGAGGGGCCAGAGGGCGACCCTTCTGACGAGGGGGACACCACGGGGCCCTGGCCGCCCCGCTCCCCAGCACATGAAGGCCCGCCGTTCACCCACACGGCTGCGCACCCGGATGCCGACGGGGGCGCGGGCACGTTCACGCCCTGGACGGCGGAGAGCAGCGCAAACGACAGGAACAGAGACCAGTGGGAGACCGGCGAGGACGATCTGACGTCCCCACACCTGTGGGGCCCCTCGCACAGCCCGCACCGGCCCGCCGAACCCCGCACACGGGACGAGGACGGGAACTGATCCGATAGAGGGTCGACTCTCCGAGGTTCCCCTTCGCCGCACACCGCCGCAGGGGATCCCTTCCCGTCCCGAGACAAGACAGGTCGGAAGGAGCCCGGCCTCGAAAGACCAGGCTCCTTCCGATCTCCACATTTGCTAGATCATCCACGTGGTGGTGTCATCCACTAGACGTTCAAGCCCAGCGCCTGACCAGGCACTTCGCTGTTTGGTTGCGTTGGCCTGCAACGGTCGCTTTGCGAGCATCCTGCGGACTGTGGAGGCAGCGGGCATCACATCGTCACCGGTTCGGCGGAACGCTTTCAGTGAGCTCTTGGTACGCGTCCATGACGTCGCCCACGTGCAGCGTAGTGACCTCGTCTTGAGACGGGACCCCGGAGCTGCCATGCAAGTCGAACACACGCAGGTCCCGCACTGCGGCAGCCTTCCTAGCGAGTTCGCGCGCGAAACGACCATTGCCAAGCCGATCGATCAAGCCATCGGTGACGGCAAGGTCACATGACGTGCGCAGCGCAACCACTGCCTCCTCAGTAAGGACGTCGCCTTGGGCTCCCAGGAATGACTCCGCGATCAATACCAGCTCGTCAGCCGAATAGGCGGGGAAATCCACCCGAGTGTTGAAGCGGGAGGCAAGACCCGGATTAGTGGACAGGAGCTCGGCGATCTCGTTCGAATATCCGGCAAGAACCACAACCAGGCGGTGCCTGTCATCCTCGGCCCGCTTGAGAAGCACCTGTAGGGCTTCCTTACCGAAGGCGTCACCACCGGAGTACCCGGTGTTGGACAGTGCGTACGCCTCGTCGATGAAGAGAACGCCGTCCAGGGCCTCATCGATGATCTTTGATGTCTTGATCGCCGTCTCTCCGAGGTGCTGTCCCACGAGGTCAACGCGCTGGGCCTCGACGACGTGGCCTCGGGCCAGCAAGCCAAGCCCTGCGAAGATCTTGCCTACGACGCGGGCCACCGTGGTCTTGCCTGTGCCGGGCGGCCCGGCAAATACCAAGTGCTGTGGAGCTGGCGCCGCAGCCAGACCCTGACCTCTTCGCACCGCCGCCATCCTCAGCTGTGCCGACATGCTCCGCACCTGGCGTTTCACCGGGGTCAGGCCGACCATCTCGTCCAGTTCGGCCATAGCCTCGTCCAGCAATGCCGAACGTTCCTCGTCGCTCAGGGTGGCACCGGAGGAGTGCTCACGCCGTTCCTGCGCAACCCCAGCGGCCTGGGCGGGCACGCGCGCAGCAGGCGAGGCCACGACCTTCGCCCGCTGGGCCACATCGCCCAAGGTCGGGCTGTACCGGAAGGCTGTCTGGAATTGCTTCAGAGCTTCCTCAGCCCGGCCGAGCTGCTCATACGCACGGCCACGCAGGTAAGCCACCTCCCCGAGATAGCCGGCATTGTCAGCCAGCGCTTGCGGGAGCGGGTTCAACACGTTGAGTGCCTCATGGGATACGCCTTGGGCGATGAGACTGGCCGCCACGCAGAGCTGCGACTCGTCCCGCAGGAAGGAGTTTCGGATTCCCTCGGCAAAGGTCAGAAGAAGTGGCCAGTCCTTCTTCAGGACGGCGTAGCGTGCGCAGACAAAGCGGGTCTCGTCACAGTCGAGCACGGCGTGGGAGAGCATGTTCCATGCTTGATCGAGTAGGCCGTCGTCCAAGAACTTCGCCGCCCTCGCGAGCCACAGATCGCGGGGCGTCTCTAAACGGAAGTTCACATAGCCCCCGATCTGGAACCGCGAGGACAACGGGGTCTGAAGCTTCGTGCGCATGGCGCCGAAGGACTGGGCTTGACCGTGCATGGCCTCGATCGCCTGGCCCTGGAGCTGTCCCGTCGCATGCAGTCCCAGCCAAGCGTCAGCGGCAAGCGGGTTGTACTCGACGGCCGCGCGAAAGGATTCAGCCGCAGCGGCCCGATTACCCATCCTCAGCTGCGCAACCCCTTGGAGCCACGCTTGCTCGCAATTCTTGATCGAACGCCGTGATACGGACTGCCCCTGCACCCAGGTCTCCACTGCTGTCGTTGGTTGATTCAAGATTCGCCCGTCTTGGACAGGCGGACTAGTTCCACCCGTCAAGTGATACCTGAGAGTTGCCACCCAAGTACTGATGCAGAGCGCTGGCGGTGGTGTCCACGAAGTTCTCGGGGATGGCGTCGGCGTCAACCCAGCGGACCTGGGAGTGCTTGCGGGGTTCGCGGTTTTCGGGTTCGCCGGTCCATTCGTGGGCAGCGAACACGACGGTGAGGAAGCCGTTGGGGGCTTCGACGCCCCAGGCGCCGTGGATGATGTGGGCGACCTTGAGGGACTCGGGCCTCACGGTGAGGCCGGTCTCCTCGTAAAGCTCGCGGACCGCGGTCTCGGTGATGGGCTCGCCCGGTTCACTCTTGCCTACGGGGAGGTCCCACTGGCCCTGGGCGAACTTGGCGTTCTCGCTGCGCTGGAGGAGCACGACGCGGTTGGTGGCCTTGTCATGGACGATGACGGCCGCGACCAGCAGGGTCATCGATTCGAGCGCCGGCTTGAGGGCTTGGGAGCGGTCGTCGGTCTGCTGAGCCACGGGGGTTCCCTTCGTCAGGCGGGTTGTTGGGCATGTTAGGCGAGGGCCTCGCGAGCGCGGCGAGCGAGATCGGCGGCACCGGGTACCTTGCGCCGCTGGTAGACCGCGAGCGTGGAGCGGATCGAGGTGATCGCCTTGCGGGTGCGGTCGGAGGTCATGCCCTCCATGAGGACCAGGGCCTGGGTCCAGGCCGCGACAGCTTCGTCGGCACGGGCTTGGGCGGCGAGGCTGTCGCCGAGGTCGGCGTGGGTGAGGGCGTGGACTCGCTTGTACTTCTCCGGGTCCCAGCGGGTGAGCGCGTCGCGGTGCTGCTGTTCCGTACCGATGTGGTCGGCGAGGTCGGTCAGCGTGCGGGCGGTGTGGCTGGACACGGTGCCGGCTGCTGGGCCGCTGACGCGGGAGAAGCTGGGCTGGGGCCCGTCTTCGCGCAGGAGTGCGTCTTCGGCGGCGAGGAGAGCACGGGCTGCCAACGGGTTCTCGCCAACGGCTGCATAAGCGCGGGCGTGCGTGATGTGGAGGAGCGCTTCCGTCTGGCCGTCTACGTGGCCGAGGCCGCGGGTGAGGGCTCCCTTAACGAGGTCCACGCAGTGGTGGGGTTGCTTGAGGCTGAGGGACTGGTGGGCGAGGGCGCGCATCATCCAGGCGGCATGGCCGTGGGGGTCGGCTTCGCAGGCGAGCTGGTAGCCGACCTGGTAGTAGCGCTGGGCAGCGCCTTCGTGTCCAAGGTCGTGGTGCTTCCACCCTGCGAGGTAGGCGAGTTCGGCGACGGCGCCGAAGGCGGCCTGGCGTAAGGCTTCTGTGGGGAAGCGGCCGCGCAGCATGGGGGCTGCCGTGTCGGCGAGGTACGCGGTGACCGTGGTCAGGCCGTGCCCGCCACCGAGCCGTTCGTCGGCGGCGCTGAAGGCTGCCGTGATCTGTCGTACGACGTCGATGTCGTCGCTGCCGACGAGGGAGCGGGCAGTGCGGGCGCGGAGCATCCGCGAGGTGGCTTCGTGGTCGTGCAGGAGCGGCATGGCCACGCCGGCCGTGGTGAAGGCGGCGATGGCGAGGAAGCGGCGGCGCTCGACGTCCGCGCGACCGAGGTCGGTGGCCGCGGTGACGGGGTCGGTGTCCGGTGGCGACTCCGTGTCGGGTGAGTGGAGGCCGAGCTCGGTTCGGGTGACGACGCGTCCCAGCCGCCGGGAGAGGGCTTCGGCGAGGTACTGGCCTGCCTGGCCGGTCGGTGTGCGGGCACCGACCACCCAGTGGGAGATGGCCGACTTGTTGGTCTGGAGCAGTTCGCCGTTCTCGGCGGCGATGCGGCGTAGGTCCTTGGCGAGTGCCTCGTACGTGCACCCGGCGGCGTTGATCGTGTCGCGCAGGCGGGAGTTGGCGCTGGTCGGTGCCGGCACGATCGCCTCCGCTCCGGATCCGTAAACCGTGTATACCGCTTGGCCTCGCTCACACCGTACCCACTCTGCGTAGCGGACGGTTCACTTATCGACAGCCGCCCCACTCACGGCATCGCGGGCCGGGCGGCCCCCAAGTTCCGTACGCCCTAACGGGCTCGGGCATTCCTGTGCCCCGGGCCCGGACGATCAGAGACGGAGACACGGTGACCACCATCGACACCGCGACCATCACGGTCGAGCTGCCCGACGCCTTCGACCCGCGCTGGAACCGCCTGCCTGGCATCCAGGTGGACGGCCGGCGCATCATCATCAACCCGGCCGAGTACTTCTTCCGCTTCGAGTCCAGCACCTGGCTCGTCGCCGACTGGGACTTGGTGAAGGCCCAGCTCCTCGACGTGGACGAGACGACCGAGAGCGCGGTCGAGCAGCTCGCGCTCGACTTCATCAAGAACCACGGCGAGTCCAACTCCGACGCGGCCCGCGTGCTGGCGACGGCGTACGGGGTGTACACGTACCTCTTCCGCGAGGAACACCTGGCCGGCCTCGGCCTCCCGCAGGTCACCGCCGACCACCTGCGCATGCTGCGCGAGGCAGCGACGTTGATGGCGCTCAACAAGGTCGAGCTGGACGGGCACATCTCCAACGTCGGCCCGTGCTGGTTCTTCCCCGCCGCCACTTCCGTCGTCTTCGACCTGGACGACGAGACAGGCGGAATGCTGGACGAGGTCTACCACGGCGGCTGGTTCAACGAGCACCGCCGGATCGAGTCCATCAAAGCCCACGCCGCGCTCGGCGGCCGACTGGTGCACGGCTGCCAGTCCGTGCCGGACCAGTCCGGCGGCGTCGTCGCACCCTACGGTGCCTCGATGGCCAACTTCCGTGACGATCTGGCCGAGTTCAAGGCGGGCTGGATCGAGCAGGTCTACGCCCACCGCGTGACCCCAGCCGAGTAACCCTGCCCCCAGTACGGCTCCGGGGCGGGCCAGCTCGCGCGCGCCCGCCCCGGAGCCCACCAGTCCCCTGGAGACCCCCATGGCCCAGAGCCTGTCCGCCACCCTGCTGAACGACCTGTGCGCTCTCATCGGCAAGCCCCTCCCCGAACGTACCGAGATTCGCGTCTGGGGCATGTCCGGCGTCGAACGCGTCACCTTCCCTGACAGCACCACGGCCGTCTTCAAATACGCCAAGGAACCCTTCGACCGCGAGGCCCAGGCCCTGCGATTGGCCTACCAGCGACGGCTCCCGGTCCCCGCCCTCCACGCCACCGCCATGCAGGACAAGTGGCTCGGGATGCTCATGGACGACCTCGGCACCCCCGTACGGGACGCCGACGACCTCGACGGCGTCGCCGCCGCCGTGATGCTCCATGCCGCCCGCCCGGCGGGCGGTCTGCCCCTCCTCGACGGTGCCGGCCTCGCAGCCCTGCCCGGCCGAGCCCTCGATCACCTCCAGCGGCTGCGAAAAGCCGACCGATGGACGGACTGCGACGACATCGAGACCGCGCTGGGGAAGATCTCCGCCGCGGCCGAGGCCCGCGTCCAGGGTGCGACGCTCGACCCGTTCGGCTGGGTGCACTCCGAGTTCCACCCCACGAGCGTCCACATCGGGGAGAACGGTTGGCATCTCCTCGACTTCGCACGCGCCTTCACCGGGCCCGGCCTGATCGACCTTGCCTCGTACCACGGCGCCACCGACGTGCCGAGCCCCTTCCGACTGCGGGTGCTCCTAGAGCAATACGTCACCGCAGGCGGTCATGAAGACGCTCTCGCCGCCCGGGGCGGCCTGACCGCCGAGGCATGGGCCCTGGGCTGGCATCGGATGTGGGCCGTGGAGTGGTTCATGGAGCAGGCCATCCGCTGGATCGACGACCCGGCCAAGGACCCCGCGTACATCCCCGTTGTCCGCCGCCACCTGAACGACGTGATCCAACTCCTGGAGGTCTAGGTGCTCGCCCAGATTTCCCCCTGGTACGCCCACGCAGCCCAGCGCACAGCCGCTGCTCCCGCGCACGCCCTCAGCGCACCGGCCCGGATGGAATGGAGCACCCACGCGGGCATCGGTCCCGGCGCCGAGATCCTGGGCCGGGACCTGTGCGGCAAACGCGTCCTGGAGCTGGGCTGCGGCCCCGGCCACAACGTGGCCCACCTCGCGAAGCACCACCAGGCCCGCGTCACCGGTGTGGACCTGGTCGGCCTCCAGGTACGCCGCGCGCGCTCCCACTATGGCCACATCGACGGCGCCACGTTCGCCGCCGGCCACGCACTGCACCACCTGCAGGCCACTGGCCGGACCTTCGACGCGATCTACTCCGTCTTCGGTGCCGTCGGCCTCGTCGCCCCCGAGCTCCTCCTCACCGCCGTTTCCCGACGCCTGAAGCCTGGCGGTGTCCTGGCCTTCTCCGTCCCTCACCCGGCACGGGCCGGAAGACATCCATCCACGGACGACCGTCCGCGCGAGGACTACGTCACCATGCCCGACCGGACCCGACTGCCCCTCACTCGATGGGAGTTCGACGCCCGCCGCTGGGGAGCCCACCTCTCCAGGGCGGGCCTGGGCGTCACCTCGACGGTGGAGCTGCGGCACCCGCGCCGTGACCCGTGGCCCACCACCCTCCTGATCACCGCCCGTAAACGCTGACCGACGGAGGCACCGATGACCCTGCCCTACCTGCTTCTCGACATCGACGGCGTCCTCATACCGTTCCCGGCCGCCGACGGGAGCACCCCGCCCACCCACGTCCGCCACACCGTCCTGCCCACCGGCCGGCACCCCGACGACCCTGTCGCCATCTGGCTCGACCCTCGGCAGAGCAGCATTCTCACCGACCTCCTGACCAGCGGACTCGTCACCCCGGTGTGGTGCACGAGCTGGCGCAAGGACGCCAACACGATCATCGGCCCTCTCCTGGGACTGCCCGACTTCCCTTACCTCGACCTGCCTCGTCCCCAGATCACCACCAGTCACCCCGACGGCTACCTCTGGAAACGAGACCACGTCGACGTCTGGCTGGCAGACACCCCCGCCGTCTGGATCGACGACGACTTCACCAGCCTCGACCATGAATGGGCAGCAGAGCGCACCGCCAAGGGGACGCCGACCCTCCTCGTTCAGCCAGACCCACACCTCGGGCTGCAGCCCGAGCACCTGACCGAGCTCACGACATGGGTCTCGTAGTTACCCACAGCCCGCGCCGTCTGACGACTGATCCCCTCGCTGCCACGAGCAGCGAGGGCACCAGCGTGTTGCTCGAGCGTCTGCCGTCTGCGGTCTTTGGCGGGGATCGGCACCGCTGATGTCGGAGTCGGCTGGAACACTGCGGCCGTGATCAACGAAACAACCCCGGACCTTCCTGATACTCCCGCCGGTTCCCTGCCACCCACAGCACAGGCTGAACTCCCCGACATCGCCTGGGAGGAGCTGCCGCACGTCTGTACGGGTCAGCACAGTGTGCGTGACACACCGGACATCCTCGGCGCTGTGCTCGCCACCGACCCGGCCCGCCGGGTGCGGGCTGTGGAGGACCTGTATCGGCTGCTCCTCAATCGGCAGCAAATTTTTCCGGCGACCGCTCCGGCGGCCTTGGTCCTCGCTCGTCTTCTTGACAATGCGCGCACCCTCGCCGAAGACCGGTGGGAGCGCAGGGTCGGCCGCCGGTCGCTTCGCGCCGAACTGCTGAACTGGCTTGCTTCGTTCGCCGACATCGCCCGCCTGGACGTCGAAGACGGCGTCGGCACGGCGCAAGATCTGGCTGCCGCCCGTGCGGCAAGGCCAATACTCCACGACCGCATCGCGGATTTCTGCGACGACGACGATCCACTGGTGAGGGAGGCCGCGCTTGCGGCTACAGCCCTGCTCCTGGCCGACCCCGCCCTCACCTCGTCCGTACCCCGATACGCCCCCGCCATCCGCGAGGTCCTTGCCGTGAGCGCGGACTCGTACTACCGGTGGATCGCCCGGGAACGGCTGGCCGCCTGGGGAGAGGATGTCACCGGTCTCGTCACTGCGGAGGAGGAGCGCCGCGCAGCCCTGGACCGGGCAGGCGAGTTGGCGGAGGACCCATTCGGCCGAGACCAGGAGCAGGCGATCCGCTGGCTGGAAGAGCAACCCGGGGACACCGCGGCTCCGGAACGATTCGGTCACCGGCGAGAGGACTGGACCGCGCCCATACCGGCCGCCCCGCACGAGCCGACACCCGAGCCGCCCGTGGCCGTCCCGGGGAGCGAGGCAGGGTACCGCGGCCCGTGGCGGATTGCCCGGGAGAAGGAGCGCGCCGAGTGGACGTTCACGCCATACGTAGGAGTCGGCCCCCTGCACTTTGGGATGACTTTGGAGGAGATCACCCACGTCCTCGGCGAAGGACCTGCTGTCGTGTCCTACTCCCACCACGGTGAGGACCAGCAACTCAACTACGCAGACTTCACCGAGAACGGGATCAAGGCCCTCTTCCATGACGACCACCTGGGGTGCGTCGCCGCCGACGCCCTCACCGGCCCCCAGGTGAGGCTGGACGCTACCCCGCTGACCGGTTGCGTCCCTTCTGACGTGGAGAACTGGCTGGTCCACCGCACAACACGGCTTGGCAGCCTGGCATACAGCGTCGCTGGCGATCCGGTCTTCGCCGACCTCGGTCTAGCAATCCGCTCCCAGCCAGCCGACGAGGTCGTCCTGACCCGCCCCCTCTTCCTGCTCTACGACTGGCTCGACCTGTGGCACGCACTGCCCAGTGAGGAGTGGAACTGCTCTTGAAGGGTGGTTCGCCGGTCGACCTCACCTGAGTGCGAGGCCGACCGGTACAACGTTCCGCCTAATCGAGCGATAGCGGGGTCAACGGTGTCGACTGCGCCCTTCGAGACTCATAGCCACTGGTGCGGCCGGAGGGTGTGGGACAGGGGGCATGGGCGATGTTCCGCTGATGATGCTTCGACTGTGAGCTGCTTGCGTCCTCCTGTTCGGCTGAGCGGTGATGCGCCAGGCGAGAACCTCGGCCGGGTGCTCGGCGCTGTCGAGCTCCCGCTGGGCGCCCGCCTCGGCCAGGAGGCGTCGGGGGTTGTGACCGGCGGTCTCGGCGTGGGCGAGGGTTGTGGTCATGGCGGTCCACGTGGGGTCGGCGAGGATCCGGTCGGCGTGGTTGGGGAGGGCCGCACGAACGTCCTGCTCGTAGCGGCTGGCGGTCGCGGCTCGTGGTGCGCGGCGGGCCAAGTCCGCCAAGACGGGTGCGGCTGCCTGCTGATAGCCCGCCTGGAGGTGGCGGAAGGCTTTTTCGGCCGCTGCGGCCTGTTGTTCGTGGCCGCGCTGCTCGTGCCACTTGGCGGCGGCGCGGGCCAGGTACACGGTGGCGAAGAGCAGAGCGATGGCGAGTCCGCCGGGTTCGTTGGAGGCGTAGGCGAGTTCCTTGGCGGCCTGGCGCAGGGTGGTGGCCGCGTCGTGGTCAGCGCGCGCGGCGGAGCGGCGGGCGCGGTTGAACGCCGAGGCGGCTGCGCGTAGCTCTGCGCGGTGCGGGCCGGGTGAGGCGCTGGCGATGTTGTAGAGGGCGTCGCCGAAGGCGGCGAGGTGGGCCTGGGCGGCGGCATGGTCGTTGGAGTCGAGGGCGAAGTGCGCCGTCTGAATCGCGGTGATGGTGTGCTGCCACGGCTCGGCGGGATCTGCCGCGAACCTGGGGCGGTCGGTTACCTCCTGGTCGGGGAGGCGTTCGCGGAGGCGGTTGATGGAGAGGTCGGGGGCGAGTTTCGAGCCGCCGTACCAGATGGGTTCACCGGCGCTGTTGGTGTCGCCGGGCGCAGCGAGGCTGTAGCCGATCACGTCGCCGCTCTCGGGGCCGAGGCGTGTCTTTACCTTGATGCCGAGGGACTGCAGCACGGTGAAGTAGTCGGCCTCGGTGTGTACGGCGGCGGCGACCGCGTACGCCCGCTCGCGCAGCCAGTGCCGTGCCGTCACCGACTGGCCCTGGCGCTCGGCCTTGGCGCGTTCGGCACCGGTGGGGGTTCGGGGCGCGGTGAGGTCGCCGGACTTCAGGCGGCGCAGACCGAACTCAGCTTCGATCCGACGGCACTCGGCCTGAGCCCGTCGGCCGTCCTGGTGGGTGCGTGGGCGGCGTCCGTCGGCGCGGACGGTGGTGGCCATGATGTGGATGTGGTCGTCGGCGTGGCGTACCGCGATCCATCGGCATGCCCTCTCGTCGCCGTCGGGGGCGATGCCCGTGGCGTGCACGACGCGGCGGGCGACCTCGGCCCACTCGGTGTCTGTGAGGTAGCGGTCGCCGGGGGCGGTGCGGACTGGGCAGTGCCAGACGTGCTGCGGTGGCTTCTTGCCGCCCAGCTCACGGGTGCGGAGGTCGACGTGGTGGTCGAGTCGCCTGGCGAGCTGGGAGTAGGTGGCTGCCGGGTCGCGGCCGGGGTCCGGGGCGCCGGTCATGTCCCATGCGGCGACGATGTGGGGGTTGGTGTGCTCGTCGCGGCGCCCAGGGCCGAAGAGGTAGGCGATCAGTCCGCGGCTATCGGAGCCGGTGGAGACGTCAGGAACCATGGGTCGTGCCGTTCGCGAGGAGCTGGTCGATGAGGTGGAAGCTGTTCTGTGCTGCTTGCTCGACGCGGTCGAGAACCGTCTCGGCGCGCTCGGGCACGGTTCCTCGGTTGATGGCTGCGGTGATCTGGTTGAGGTTGCCGCCGATGCGGTTCAGTGCGACGGTGTGCGCCTCGACGGCCTCGATCAGCGGGCGGAGAGGATCGTCCTCCGGGCTGCCGACCATCCCCGCCTTGCCCTGCGCAACAGCCAGGGCTGCGTCCCCGACGAATCCGGCGAACCTCTGACCGCGCTGGTGGGCGGCGGCGCTGATCACCTGGACTGCGGTGCGTGTAAAGCGGATGGTCTTCTCCTGGTCGCGCTTCTCCACGGTGCGCTTGCGGTTCATCTGCGCGGGCAGGGCAGGGGCGTCGAGATCCCGCCAGGAGAGCTGCTCGACGAGTGGTGGGGCATCGGCCGGACTACTGGGAGGAGCGGAGTCGGCTGCGGGCCGGCCGGAGTCCTCGGCCACCCCCTCCTTCGGCTCGGGCGCCCCCTGGCGCTCGGCCTTGTCCTCCGCCATCCCTGAGGCGGGGGCAAGCGCGGACGAAGCCTCGTTAGAGGCTCGTTCGCTCCAGCTTGCTGCTGGTCGTCGGGTGAGCCTGAACAACTTCCTGCGGCGGCGGGAAGTGGGGTCGTCGGCGTTCGATTCGGGCATGGTGGTGCTCCGTCAGTCGTGGGGTGGGCCTTCGTCGCATCCGTCGCATCCGTCGCGTGGCTGGTCAGCACAGGTACGGAGACGGAGGCAGGTACGGAGTGATCCGTAACGCCGAGGAGATCCGTCCCCGCGCTGACCTGCGCGGGGACGGATGCGACGGATTGATGCGGACCTGGTGTCAGCGAGTGGGCCTGGGGCCTGCGGGCCCTCCCGGCGGGCCGGTGGGCAGCGTCCCGGACGGAGGGGCGGGCGGCCTGCCCCGGGTCGGATGTGCCGGGACCTCGGCGGTGGGTGCCGACAGGGCGGGGTCGGGGCAGTAGCGGGCCCATGCGTCCACGAACTGGTTGCGGGCGTACGCCTTGGCCTGCCTGCCGTTCTCGAATCGGTAGTTGGCCGGGCTGATACCGAAGTCGCGCAGCAGATTCGCCAGGTGGTAGGCGTTCAGCCCCTTCGTGCCGTACTCCGCCCACGGAGCCTCGGCGTCCTGGATGAGGACCGCGAGCAGGTCCTGGCTGCGCAGAGCCTCCTTGCCGCTCTCCTGGTCGAAGACGCGGCGGATGTCACGCAGCAGCCGTGTCTTCAGCGTCGTCTGCTCGTCTTGGACCACCTCGTTGCGCGTCATCGCCAGACAGGCGGCACGTGCCAGCGCGGGCCAGTGCCCGCCGGCGAGATCGGCGACGATGACGAGCGGCTCCCATGTGTCCGCAGCGCGGTCCTCGACAGGCATCTTCGGCACCGCGCCCGCGACGGTGCCGCGCTGCGGTATCAACCAGTCGGCGAGCCGGTCGCGCAGCGCGTGCAGTTCCGGTACGGAGTACCGCGATCGGAACGGGGTGATCTGCTCGCCTGGCTTGCGCTTCTGCATGCGGATGACGATCGCGCGGTCCATGATCGTGTCCGGCAGGTCACCGATGCCGGCCAGAGCCGCCATGGCGAAGGTGGGGAACGCGGTCGGCTTGTGCTCCGGCCCGGAGATCCGCCAGGCGGGCCGGTTGCGCTGGTGCCCGGCGTTCAGCAGGCCGCGCAGGTCCTCTTTGTCGCCCGCTTTGGGGCCGAAGATGGTGTCGGCCTCGTCCACCAGGAGTGTCGGCGGGTTCTTGCCGATGACGCGGAAGACGACGGCGGGGGAGGTGTTCACCGTCATCATCGGCTGGTGGACGGTCTCGTAGAGAACGTCTAGGAGGCGGGACTTGCCGCACCCCTTGGTCGGTCCGACCACCGCCAGCCGTGGCGCGTGCTGGAGGCCAGGCTGGATGTGGGAGGCCGCGACCCAAAGAGTGACGGCGGTCAGGGCCTCGTCGCTCGGCAGCACGACGTACCGCCCGATCGCCGTGCGGAGGTCGTCCAGCAGCGCGGTGCCTGAGCCCGCCGTGCTGCCACCGTCAGTGGCTTCTGGTGCGTCGGGAGCAGCGTCGTCTGTGCTGTCGGACACGATGGCCGGGGTGCTGTCCTCTGCAGACTGCGTATCCAGCGTGTTCCGATTCGGAACGCCGGTTGAGGCGTCGGCAGTGGCTCCTGCGGAGTCGTGGTGCTGTTCCGTTCGTCCCTCCCGGTCCCGAGGCAAGCCCTGGCCCGGGACCGCAGTGGGCGGCCAAACGACAGCGGATGTGTGCGAGGTGGCGGGGGACGTAGGGTCCTTCATAGACGTTCCTCTCGGGTGAGGGGCGAGACGGGCAAGGTCTCGCCCCTCACTGGTTCGTTCGTTCAGGGATGGGCGACGTGCAGGGGAATCTCCGGCCCTCGGCGTAGGCGCGCCGAGGGCCGTTGCTGTGTCCGGATGGGGCAGCGACTCATGAGGCCAGGCCCCAGTCCTCTCCGCCGTCGATCAGCGCGCGCTCGTAGCGCAGCAGTTCGGCCTCGGGGTAGAGAACCCGCTTGCCGACCTTGATGCCGCGCGGTCCCTTCTGGAGATGGCGCCAGTAACGGACGGTGCTCTCGGCAGTGCGGTAGCGCTCGGCGACCTCGGCGGTGGTCAGGTATCGCATGCGTTCCCATTCGGCTAGGTAGCGATTCGATCTGCATAATCAGTACCTCATGATCGGCGGTTAGCCAAACCGGGAAACCCATGTTTCAATTTGGATAGCGACGGTCGCGATGGAGGTTCGATGGCAAACGAGAAGGCCGAGGGTGGAGAAGTGCCGCTGCTCTACAGCGAAGGCAACGTGGCGGGCCGCGTGGCCCTGGAGCGCGAGGTCAGAGGGTGGAGCACGACCGAGCTGGCCGAGCGGGTGACCAGAGCGGGCGTGAAGATGAACCAGACGGCCGTGTGGCGCATCGAGAACGGCTCACCCCGCCGTCGGATCAACCTCGATGAGGCGCTCGCCTTCTCCCGCGTCTTCGAACTGCCCCTCGAAGAGCTCATGTCACCGCCCTTGGAAGGGCTCGACATCGACAGCCGACGACTCGTGCAGGAAGCCGTCGAAGCGTTCTACGAAACTCGCGACGCCCGCGACCGCCTGCACCGCGCCGTCGTCGCCGTCGCCGACCACATCAAGGCACACCCCGACAGCTCACGCGCGATCAACGAGCAGTGCCTCCGCCTCATGGGCGACGAGCGGGACGCTCGCACCCTCACCAGCGACATCGAGGACGGCGGCCACTACTGATTACCAGCACAAAGGAGAAGCCACTTGGCGAACATCCAGAAGCGCCCCAACGGCAAATGGCGCGCCCGCTACCGCGACCTCGACGGCAAGGAGCACGCCCGCCACTTCGACCGCAAGATCGACGCCCAGCGCTGGCTCGACGAAGTCACGACCAGCGTGGTCACCGGGCAGTACGTCGACCCGCGCTCGGCGAAGAAGCCCTTCAAGGAGTACGCGGAGGAGTGGCGGGCCAGTCAGCCGCACCGGCCGTCGACGGCCAAGGCCGTAGCCCAGCACCTGCGTTGCTACGCCTACCCCGTCTGGGAGAAGCGGGCACTCGGCGCGATTAAGCCCGGTGACGTGCAGAGCTGGATCACCAGCCTGACGACCACCCACAAGCTCGCCGCGAGCACCTCCCGCACCGTCTTCAACACGGTCAACGCGGTCTTCCGGGCAGCGGTCCGCGACCGCATGATTCCGCACAACCCCTGCACCGACGCGAAGCTGCCCTCAGTCCCGAGGAAAAAGGTCGTACCCCTGGCCGTCGAGCAGGTGCGGACGCTGGCCGAGGAGATACCCGGCCGCTACAGGGGCCTGGTCCTGCTGGGCGCTTGCACGGGGCTCCGCCCAGGCGAGCTCTTCGGCCTCCAGCTTCGGCACGTGGACCTGCTGCACGCGACCGTCTCGGTCGAGCAGCAGATCCAGCAGACCGCCAAGCACGGCATGTACGTCTGCCCACCCAAGACCGCTCGCTCGCACCGCACGGTCCCGCTCCCCCGCATGGCGGTGGATGCGATGAAGGCCCACCTGCGGGGCTTCCCCGCCGATGGGCCCGAGAGCTGGATCTTCACGGCGCCGCAAGGCGGGCCCGTGGTCTACACGCACTTCATGGACGGGTCCTGGCGGCCCGCCTGCGCGAAGGCCGGCATAGCGAAGGGCACCGGACCCCACGCCCTCCGGCACCACTACGCCAGCCTGCTGATCAAGCACGGCGAATCCGTGAAGACGGTCTCCGAGCGCCTCGGCCACACCAACGCGGCCATGACGCTGAACATCTACACCCACCTGTGGCCCGACTCCGAGGAGCGGACCCGGGCCGCCGTCGACAAGGCGTACGCGGACCGGTCCGCAGAGACCCAACCACAGGTCGACGAAGCGGCGTAACCGCTCCCCCGCGTGCCGGACCCATCCGGCACGCTGCGGACTCCGTGCGGACCGCAAAGGCCGCCCAACCCACTCCGCCGCAGGTCAGACGGCCTTTCGCCGAAAGTATTAGACGTTGAAGCGGAACTCCACCACATCGCCGTCCTGCATCACGTAGTCCTTGCCCTCCATGCGCGCCTTGCCCTTCGCGCGGGCCTCGGCGACCGAGCCGGTCTCGACCAGGTCGTCGAAGGAGATGATCTCCGCCTTGATGAAGCCCTTCTGGAAGTCGGTGTGGATCACACCGGCCGCCTCCGGGGCCGTGGCGCCCTTCTTGATCGTCCAGGCGCGGGCTTCCTTCGGGCCTGCCGTGAGGTAGGTCTGGAGGCCGAGCGTGTCGAAGCCGACGCGGCCCAGGGTGGCCAGGCCGGGCTCTTCCTGGCCCATGGACTGGAGGAGCTCGAGGGCCTCCTCGTCGTCGAGCTCGATCAGCTCGGACTCGATCTTGGCGTTGAGGAAGATGGCCTCCGCCGGGGCGACCAGGGCACGCTGCTCGTTCTTGAAGTCCTCGTCGACCAGCTCGTCCTCGTCGACGTTGAAGACGTAGAGGAAGGGCTTCGTCGTGAGCAGGTGCAGCTCGTGGAGGAGTCGGCCCTTCTCGGTGCCGGCCGTGATGCCCTGGGAGAAGAGCGTGTCGCCCGCCTCGAGGATCTTCTGGGCCTCCTCGACGGCGGCGAGTACCGCGACCTTCTCCTTCTGGAGGCGGGCCTCCTTCGTCAGGCGCGGGACGGCCTTCTCGACGGACTGGAGGTCGGCCAGGATCAGCTCGGTGTTGATCGTCTCGATGTCGTCCTTGGGCGAGACCTTGCCGTCGACGTGGACGACGTTCTCGTCCTTGAAGGCGCGGATGACCTGGCAGATCGCATCGGATTCGCGAATGTTCGCGAGGAACTTGTTGCCCAGCCCCTCGCCCTCGCTCGCACCCCGCACGATGCCCGCGATGTCGACGAAGTCGACGGTGGCGGGGAGCAGCTTCTGCGAGTTGAAGATCTCGGCGAGCTTGTTCAGGCGGGGGTCGGGGACGCCCACGACTCCGACGTTCGGCTCGATGGTGGCGAACGGGTAGTTGGCCGCCAGCACGTCGTTCTTGGTCAGGGCGTTGAACAGGGTCGACTTGCCGACATTCGGCAGGCCGACGATTCCGATCGTGAGCGACACTTTGGCGACTTCCTGAAGTGGAGGAGAGGGGCTGTGCGGGCGGGCCGGGAGTGGACCGATTCTCCAGTTTACGGGCGGGGCCGGGCGGCCCGTCACGGGTGCGGGGGCGGAGGCCGGTGGGGGCCGAACGGTGGTGTTTCGGCCGTGTGGGATCGAACGCAACGCCAAGGTCGTCCAAAGGGCGTGTCCAACGCCCGAAAGAGTGGACACGGCGACCTAGGTTGTCGGGGTGGAGCAGCACAGGACACGTACCCCGCAGCGCAGGCAGCCCTCGCAGGTTCCGCCCGCCCCGCCCGGTGGCCTTGGCGAGGTCACGGCCGCGGGCACCTATCCCGTGACGGTGGCGGTCGCCCCGGCACCGGGCCCCGGGCCGGGTCCGGGGCCCGGTGCGAGGCCGGGTTCCCGGCCCGGCGGCGTCCCGCCGGTGGTCATGGCGCTGCGCAGATTCCCCAACCCGCGGCTGACGGGCATCGGGGCCGGGCTCTTCGCGGCCCTGACCATGTTCCTGCTGGCCTGCGTGGACAGGCTGCTCCTCGGCGGTTCGGAGATCGTCTACGGACTGTTGTTCCTCCCGGTCAGCGCCCTGACCGCGCTCTGGGTGCGGCCCGCCGACCTGGTGACCGCGCCGATCATCGTGCCCATCGCCTTCGCGGTCGGCGTGATCCCCGTCTCCGGTGGCACGGGCGGATTCGGTGGGCAGGCGATGGCCGTCGTGACCGCGCTGGCCGTCCAGGCCGGCTGGCTGTACGGGGGCACCCTCGTCGCGGGGCTCATCGCCACCGTGCGGAAGGTCCGGCAGATGCGGGAGCGGCAGCGGCACGTGCTCAGGGCCGGAAGAGCAGCCGACCGGAACGACCGGAACGACAGGTCCGTCCGCCGCCCCCGCGTGTAGGGACTCGTACGGGAACTACTTGGCCGCTGCCGCCATGGCCGCGCCGACGATGCCCGCGTTGTTCTGCAGCTCCGCGGGGACCATCTCGGCCCGTACGTGTTCGATGAGCGGCAGGAACTTCTCCGCCTTACGGCTGACGCCCCCGCCGATGATGAACAGCTCGGGCGAGAACAGCATCTCCACGTGGACCAGGTACTTCTGCACCCGGTGCGCCCAGTGCTGCCAGCTCAGGTCCTCGTCCTCCTTGGCCTTCGTGGAGGCGCGCTTCTCCGCGTCGTGACCGTGCAGCTCCAGGTGGCCGAGCTCGGTGTTCGGGACCAGTTGCCCGCCGGTGAAGACCGCGCTGCCGATGCCCGTACCGAGGGTCAGCATGATCACCGTGCCCTTGCGGCCGCGTCCCGCGCCGAAGGTCATCTCGGCGACCCCGGCCGCGTCGGCGTCGTTGAGGATCGTGACGGGCTGCCCTATGCGGTCGCTGAGCAGCGCCCGGGCGTCCGTGTCGATCCAGGCCTTGTCCACGTTGGCCGCGGTCCTGGTGATGCCGTCCGTGACGACTCCGGGGAACGTGATGCCGACCGGCCCCTGCCAGTCGAAGTGGCCGACGACCTCGGCCACACCGCCGGCCACGCTCTCGGGCGTGGCCGGGTGAGGTGTCAGTACCTTGTGGCGCTCCTGCGCCAGCTCTCCGCGGTCCAGGTCCACGGGCGCACCCTTGATCCCTGAACCGCCGATGTCCACACCGAAGATCTCCATGTGATCCACGGTACGGGCAGGTGGCGCGGATCACTCCCCGGAGGGGGCGGTTGACCCGCGCACCGGCGTTATTCGGCCGAGAGCGCGGCGGCTTCGGCGCGCAGGTCGCGGCGGAGCTCCTTGGGCAGCGAGAAGGTGATCGACTCGTCCGCCGTCTTCACCGTCTCCACGTCCGCGTAACCCCGCTCTCCCAGCCACTCCAGCACGCCGTCGACCAGGACGTCGGGCACCGAGGCGCCCGAGGTGAGGCCGACCGTGGTGACGCCTTCCAGCCACGCCTCGTCGATCTCGTCTGCGAAGTCCACGAGGTGGGCGGCGGGGGCTCCGGCGTCCAGGGCGACCTCGACCATGCGGATCGAGTTGGAGGAGTTCTTCGACCCGACGACGATGACCAGCTCGGCGTCCTCGGCCAGCTTCTTCACCGCGACCTGGCGGTTCTGCGTGGCGTAGCAGATGTCGTCGCTGGGCGGCGAGAGGAGGTTGGGGAACTTCTGCTTGAGTGCGCCGACGGTCTCCATCGTCTCGTCGACGGAGAGGGTGGTCTGGGACAGCCACACCACCTTCGACTCGTCGCGGACCTCGACGTTCGCGACGTCCTCGGGGCCGTCGACGAGGGTGATGTGGTCGGGCGCCTCACCGCTCGTACCGATGACCTCCTCGTGGCCCTCGTGGCCGATCAGGAGGATGTCGTAGTCCTCCTTGGCGTAGCGGACGGCTTCCTTGTGGACCTTGGTGACCAGGGGGCAGGTCGCGTCGATGGTGGCGAGCTTGCGCTCGGCGGCCTCGGCGTGGACGGTCGGGGCGACTCCGTGCGCGGAGAACATCACGATGGAGCCCTCGGGCACCTCCGCGGTCACGTCGACGAAGATCGCGCCCTTCTTCTCCAGCGTCTGCACGACGTATTTGTTGTGCACGATCTCGTGGCGGACGTAGACCGGGGCCCCGTACTGCTCCAGGGCCTTCTCCACGGCGATCACGGCGCGGTCCACACCCGCGCAGTAGCCCCGGGGCGCGGCGAGCAGGACACGGCGGGCAGGGGTTGCAGTCATGCGTCCCATCGTAAGGCCGTACCGAACAGGCGCCGGGTCGCCGGGGTCGCGAGACTGGGGCGTACGCGACATCCAAGCGGCATCCAAGTGACAACCAGCGACATCCAGCGGCGGAGGTCTCATGGCGGGCAGCAGTGTGCAAGAGGGGAAGCTGCGGCGCACACTCGGCTTCCGTGACCTGGTGGTCTACGGTCTGCTGTTCATCGCGCCCATGGCCCCGGTCGGCGTGTTCGGCACCCTGGACGCCAAGTCCGGCGGGGCCGTCGCGCTGGTCTATCTGGTGGCGACCGTGGTGATGGCCTTCACCGCGTTCAGTTACGCGCAGATGGTGCATGTCGCCCCGCTCGCCGGATCGGTCTTCGCCTACGCCCGCAAGGGGCTCGGGGAGGGCCCCGGGTTCATCGCCGGCTGGATGGCGATGCTCGACTACCTGCTGATCCCGGCGGTGGCCTACCTCTTCTCCGGGATCGCGATGAACGCGCTGGTCCCCGAGGTGTCCCGGTGGGTGTGGACGGCGATCGCCGTGGTCGTGACGACCGCGCTCAACCTGTGGGGTGTGCGGGCTGCGGCCCGGGTGGGTTTCGCCGTGCTCGCCATGGAGATCGTGGTGCTGCTGGTGTTCGTGGTGTCGGCGGTGGTGGTGCTGGTGCGGGACGGGGCGCAGCGCGGCTGGCTGACGCCGCTGACCGGCGACTCCGGGTTCTCGATGACCGCGGTCGTGGGAGCGGTGTCCATCGCGGTGCTGTCCTATCTCGGCTTCGACGCGATCGCGTCCTTCGCCGAGGAGGTGACGGGCGGCTCGGCGAAGGTGGCGCGGGCGGTGCTTTTCTGCCTGCTGCTGGCCGGGGCGCTGTTCGTGGTCCAGTCGTATCTGGCGGCGCTGCTGGAACCGGTGAGTTCGGCGGAGCTGGCCGCAGATCCGGTGAAGCAGGGATCCGCGTTCTACGACGCGGTGGACGCCTCGGTCGGGTCCTGGCTGCACGACCTGGTGGCGGTCAGCAAGGCGATCGGTGCGGCCTTCGCGGCACTGGCCGGCCAGGCGGCGGCCGGGCGGCTGGTGTTCGCGATGGGTCGGGAGGGGCGACTGCCGTCGTTCCTGTCCCGGGTCGACCCCAAGTCCGGAGTGCCACGTGTCGCGATCGCGTGCGCGGCGGTCGTGACGCTGGTGGCGGCGGTCTGGGCGGCCAGGCGTGACGACGGCCTCGATCATCTGGTGTCCGTCGTGAACGTCGGCGCGCTCACCGCGTTCGTGCTGCTGCACGCGTCGGTGGTGGGCTGGTTCGCCGTGCGCCGGAAGGAAGGGCCGCCGAGCTGGTGGCGCCATGTGCTGATGCCGGTGGTGGGCGCGGCCGTCCTGGTTCTGGTGATCCTGGAGGCGACGACGAGCGCGCAGCTGGTGGGGCTGTGCTGGCTCGGAGTCGGGCTGGTGGTGCTCGCGGTCCAGTGGGGCCGGCGGGCCGCCTGAGGAAGAGCCTGAGGGCGGGCCTGTGCGGTCGTGACGCCCGCGCGCCGAAGCGCTCCGGCCGACCGTGCACGGCCGGTGTGCGGATCCGGGCCCCCGGCCACGGCGCGGATCCGCCCTTCACGTGGGCCGGGGTGCCACCGGTGGACCGGGCAGGAGGCGGGTGACGGGGCGGGATCGCGCCAATGCGCCGCCGGGTGCCGAAAAGGCCGTCTGGTGGCCGTCCTGGCCCGCTCCTAGGGTGGCCGGGGCCTCTGTCCACCCGCCCACATCCGGAGACGAACGATGACGGTCGACGACAGCACCGCGCCGATGGACTACCCGTTCACCAAGGCTTCCGCCCTCGAACCGCCGGCTCAGTACGCCGAGCTGCGGGAGTCCTGTCCGTACGCGAAGATCTCGATGGGCGGCGGCGAGATGGTCCTGCTGACCCGCTACGACGACGTCCGCACCGTGATGGCGGATCCTCGGTTCTCGCGCGCCCTCACCGCCGAGGGCGCTGCCCGGATCACCGAGGACGGCAACGACATCTTCAGCCGCGCCGACTCCAACAGCTCGGCCGTCGGCGCGGCCCACGAACAGTGGCGGCGCATGGTCGGCCGTTGGTTCACCGCCAAGCGCATGAGCGCGCTGCGGCCCGGGATCGAGGCGATGGCGGAGCAGCTGATCGACGGCATGCTGGAGCACGGCGCTCCGGCCGACCTGAAGAACCACCTGGCGTTCCCGCTCCCGGTGTGGGTGATCTGCGACATGCTCGGCGTGCCGCACCAGGACCGGGAGCAGTTCTCCCACTGGTCCACCGTGACCTTCACCTTCACCCGGTTCTCGAAGGAGGAGGTCGCCGCCGCCACCGCGGAGTTCGACGCCTACATGCTCTCCCACATCGAGGAGAAGCGGCAGGACCCGAAGGACGACCTGCTCAGCAATCTGATCGTGCAGACCAACTCCACCGGTTACCGCATGCAGGGCGCCGAACTGCTGCAGACCGCCAAAGGACTCCTCGCCGCCGGTCACGAGACCACGGCCGGGCAGATCTCCAAGATGACGGCCATGCTGCTGGCCGACCGGAGCCGCTGGGAGGCACTCCTGCGCGACCGGGCGCTGGTCCGCACGACCGTCGAGGAGG
Organism: Streptomyces sp. NPDC002793; assembly: GCF_040295485.1. Taxonomy (NCBI): domain Bacteria; kingdom Bacillati; phylum Actinomycetota; class Actinomycetes; order Kitasatosporales; family Streptomycetaceae; genus Streptomyces; species Streptomyces sp. NPDC002793. The sequence continues at coordinate 126,303 of NZ_JBEOVL010000006.1, forward strand.
GGCTGCGCTCGGACGCCAACATGGGTTTCGGACTGCCCCGCTACCTCAGCGAGGAGGTCACGCTCGGGGACACGGTGCTCCCGGCCGGTACCACCGCGATGCTCAATCTGACGTCCGCCAACCGTGACGCGACGGTGTTCGAACGCCCTGACGAGATGGTGCTGGACCGGAGCCCCAACCCCCACATCTCCTTCGGGGTGGGTCCGCACTCCTGTCTGGGCCAGGCACTCGCCCGCACGGAACTGCAGGTGGTCCTCGATGTGATGCTGCGGCGTCTGCCCGGCCTCGAACTCGCTTGTCCGGTCGAGGACCTGCGCATCGCCGAGGGCCTGATCGTTACCGGTCTCACCGAGCTTCCGGTCCGCTGGTGACGGGGAAGGACGAGGTCATGCGCGTAACCGTGGAGCAGAGTCTCTGCTGCGGGGCCGGACAGTGCGTCCTGCTCGCTCCTGAGGTGTTCGACCAGCGGGAGGAGGACGGCGTCGTGGTCGTCCTCACCCCGGAGCCCGGTGCCGGGCACGCGGCGGCGACCCGGGAGGCGGCGGCGACCTGCCCTTCGGGGGCCATCCGGCTGCTCGACCACGACTGAGCCCGCCGGACGGGGAACCCGGACCGCGTCGCGGTCCGGGCGTACGGCCGGCCCGGGATGCCGGTCCCGGATGTCCGTCCCGGCCGATACGCTCGCGCGTATGGCTCTCACTACGTCCCCGGAAGCCCCGCTGCCCGTCGGCGACGTGTCCCGGCTGATCGGCGGCTGGATCGACCGGCTCGGCGCGGTCTGGGTCGAGGGGCAGATCACCCAGCTGTCGCGCCGGCCCGGTGCCGGGGTGGTGTTCCTGACGCTGCGCGACCCGTCCCACGACATCTCGGTGAGCGTGACCTGCTTCCGGCAGGTCTTCGACCGGATCGCCGACGTGGTGACGGAGGGCGCGCGGGTCGTCGTCCTCGCCAAGCCCGAGTGGTACGCCCCGCGCGGGCAGCTGTCCCTCCGGGCCACGGAGATACGGCCGGTGGGCATCGGCGAACTGCTGGTGCGGCTGGAACAGCTGAAGAAGTCGCTGGCCGCCGAGGGGCTGTTCGCACCGGCCCGGAAGAAGCCGCTGCCCTTCCTGCCCCAGCTGATCGGTCTGGTCTCCGGCCGGGCGTCGGCGGCGGAGCGCGATGTCCTGGAGAACGCCAGGCGGCGTTGGCCCGCGGTGCGTTTCGAGGTGCGTAACACCGCCGTGCAGGGCGTGCACGCGGTGGCTCAGGTGGTCCAGGCGGTCCAGGAGCTGGACGGGCTGCCGGAGGTCGACGTGATCGTCGTGGCCCGTGGCGGCGGCAGTGTCGAGGACCTGCTGCCGTTCTCCGACGAGGCGCTGATCCGCGCGGTGGCCGCGTGCCGCACACCGGTGGTCTCCGCCATCGGGCACGAGCCGGACTCGCCCCTGCTCGACCTGGTGGCCGATCTGCGGGCGTCGACACCGACGGACGCGGCGAAGAAGGTCGTGCCGGACGTGGGTGAGGAGCTCGACCGTGTCCAGCAGCTCAGGGACCGTGCGCTGCGCACCGTGCGCGGGCTGATCGACCGGGAGGAGCGGGGCCTGGCGCACGCGCTGGGCAGGTCCTCCATGGAGCGTCCGCAGCGGATGGTGGACGAGCGGGAAGCGGAGATCGACGCGCTCACCGGGCGGAGCCGCAGAGTGCTCGGGCATCTGCTGGACCGCGCCGACTCGGAGCTCGCCCACACCCGGGCCCGGGTCGTGGCACTGTCGCCCGCGGCGACGCTGGAGCGGGGTTACGCGGTGCTTCAGCGGCCGGACGGCCATGTGGTCCGCTCCCCCGCGGAGGCCGGGGCGTCGGGCGCGGAGCTGCGGGCGCGGGTGTCGGAGGGCGAGTTCATGGTGCGGGTGTCGGAGTGAGGGCCCTGGTCTGTCCGACCCCGCGCATAGGGTGGTCGGCATGACGGACGACGGGACGACGACCGCTGCCGCGACGGGCACGCCCGGGTACGAGCAGGCGCGGGACGAGCTGATCGAGGTCGTACGCCGCCTGGAGGCGGGCGGCACGACGCTGGAGGAGTCGCTGGCCCTCTGGGAGCGCGGCGAGGAGCTGGCGAAGGTGTGCCGGCACTGGCTGGAGGGCGCGCGGGCCCGGCTGGACGCGGCGCTGGCGCGCCCCGAGGAACCTTCGGAGACCGACGGCACGGACTGAGGAGTACGCCCCGGCCCTTCGGGGACGTGTGTGCGGTTGGTCACCCAGGACCCGGTTTAGTTGAATCTTAATCTATCCCTCGCTTACGGTGACGTCATCGCTCGACCAGCACCCTCCGGAAGGTAACGCTTCAGATGTCTCTCGTTCTTGACCCCGCCGCCCAGGACCTCCTCTTCCGCGAGGCCCGCACTGCCAACACGTTCACCGACGAGCCGGTGACCGACGAGCAGGTCCAGGCGATCTACGACCTGGTCAAGTACGGCCCCACGGCCTTCAACCAGTCGCCGCTGCGCGTCGTCCTGGTCCGCACGCCGGAGGGCCGCGAGCGTCTCGTGAAGCACATGGCCGAGGGCAACCAGCCCAAGACCGCCACGGCCCCGCTGGTCGCGCTCCTGGTCGCGGACCACGAGTTCCACGACGAACTCCCGGCGCTGCTGCCGCACTTCCCGCAGGCCAAGGACGCGTTCTTCTCCGAGCGCCCGGTCCGTGAGCAGTCCGCCGCGCTGAACGCCACCCTGCAGGCCGCCTACTTCATCATCGGCGTCCGCGCCGCCGGCCTGGCCGCGGGCCCGATGACCGGCTACGACGCCGCGGGCATCGAGAAGGAGTTCCTGGACGGCGACCACAAGGTGCTCATGGTGGTCAACATCGGCAAGCCCGGCGAGGACGCCTGGTTCCCGCGCCTCCCGCGCCTCTCCTACGACGAGGTCGTCACCACCGTCTGAGTCCCTCACGGGAACGCACGGAAGAGCCCCGCGACGCCTGGCGTCGCGGGGCTCTCGCGGTCCTGCCGGCCGCCTGGTTCAGGAGGCGGGAGAAGAAGCGTCGGGAGAGGGAGCCGCCGGGGAGGAAGGGGAAGCCGTGGCGGCGGGAGCCGTCTCCAGTGCGGCGGCCATCTCCGCCAGCCGCTCCGTCGGGGCCGATCCGGTGACCACCGTGGTCACTCCCTCGTCGTGCAGCACGAGGGCGTCGTACTTCGGCCCCTCCCAGCGCTGCCACGCCTGACCCGCCACCTCGTAGGTGCGCCCGGTGTCCTCGGCCTGCTGGCTCACCTGGGGGACGTACTTCCTCGCGGGGTTCGTGGACTGCTCCACCGCGACGTACTTGCCGTCCGGGTCGAGGAAGCCCAGGTGCCAGCCGGCACCGTCCTGCCCCGCGTACGAGACGGAGGTCGGCTTCCACTCCTTCGACAGCCCGGCCGGGGCCGCCACCGGATACGGCGCCGCGCGGCGGGCCGTCGCGAGCTCGACCCGGTAGTCGACGGCCTTGATCGGGTCGGCCGTGTCGTCGTGCGGGATGAAGACGTAGATGCTGCCCGCCACTGCGGTGATCACGAGCATCGACAGGATCATGTCCCGGACGGTCTGCTTGCCTCGCTTACTTGCCACGGACTCAATGGTGGCACGGGCCTCCGTCCGCCCGGCCATCGGGCGACCGGACACCGGGCACATCCGCTCATACGTGCCCCGCTCTGCTCATTTTATCGTCCTACAGATAGAGTCACAGCACCCTCTTTTCCGGTCGTCGTCGTACAGAAAGGTGCGCTCCGATGTCCGAGCATCATCTGCCGTCCCAGCTCGAGGTCTCCCCGGAGGCCCCCGACCGCAACCTGGCCCTGGAGCTGGTGCGGGTCACCGAGGCCGCAGCCATGGCCGCCGGGCGCTGGGTCGGCCGCGGCGACAAGATCGGCGCCGACGGCGCCGCCGTGAAAGCCATGCGCACGCTCGTCTCCACCGTGTCGATGAACGGCGTCGTCGTCATCGGTGAGGGTGAGAAGGACGAAGCCCCCATGCTGTTCAACGGCGAGCGTGTCGGCGACGGCACCGGTGCCGAGGTCGACATCGCCGTCGACCCGATCGACGGCACCACGCTCAACGCCAAGGGCATGCCCAACGCGATCGCCGTACTGGCCGCGGCGGACCGCGGCGCGATGTTCGACCCGTCCGCGGTCTTCTACATGGACAAGCTGGTCACCGGCCCCGAGGCCGCCGACTTCGTCGACATCAACGCGCCCGTGTCCGTGAACATCCGGCGCGTCGCGAAGGCCAAGGGCCAGGCTCCCGAGGACGTCACCGTCGTCATCCTGGACCGGCCGCGGCACGAGAACGTCGTCCGGGAGATCCGGGAGACCGGCGCCCGGATCAAATTCATCTCCGACGGCGATGTCGCGGGCTCGATCATGGCGGCCCGCGAGGGCACCGGCGTCGACCTGCTCATGGGCATCGGCGGCACCCCCGAGGGCATCATCTCCGCCTGCGCCATAAAGTGCCTCGGCGGTGTCATCCAGGGCAAGCTGTGGCCCAAGGACGAGGCGGAGCGGCAGCGCGCGCTGGATGCCGGTCACGACCTGGACCGGGTCCTGTCGACGGATGACCTCGTCAGCGGGGACAACGTGTTCTTCGTCGCCACCGGGATCACCGACGGCGAACTGCTCCGCGGTGTGCGGTACCGCGGAGAGACGGCGTCCACGGAGTCCCTGGTGATGCGGTCCAAGTCGGGCACGATCCGAAGGATCGACTCGACGCACCGGCTCTCGAAGCTGCGCGCCTACAGCGCGATCGACTTCGACCGCGCGAAGTAGGCCCGCGTCACGGTGGGGCCCGCCCGGACCGGGGCGGGCCCCACCGTGACGTCCGTGTACGGGAGGCTCAGCCCGCCGCCGCTATGGACCCGGCCGAGGAGGCCGCTTTCAGCTCCATGTCGCGCCTCCGGCGCCGGGCGAGCACCACGCGGCGCTCCGCGGCGGTGAGGCCGCCCCACACCCCGTAGGGCTCGGGCTGTACGAGCGCGTGCTCCTGGCACTCCACCATCACCGGGCACCTCGCGCAGACCTGCTTCGCGGCCTCTTCACGGGACAGCCGGGCAGCAGTCGGCTCCTTCGACGGGGCGAAGAACAGCCCGGCTTCATCCCGGCGGCACACCGCCTCCGAGTGCCAGGGCCCCGCCTGATCCTCCCGCGCGGGAGTGCGCTGGGACGGCACGGCGGCGACCTGCAGGGGCTGATGCGGCATGTGCAGCACGGTCCACTCCTGACGACGGCTTGGGGCTTCGTGAGCGAGAGGCGATGTCAGCTGTCCCTACCCGCTGTGCGCACTCCTATGCACTGAGTGGTGTCACCTTCCGGCCCCCGGCCACCGCAACGCGCTCCCGAATGGCCGGAATACGCGGTGGCTCAGCCCGCCGGCCTCAGTGGCCGAGGTGCTTGCGCACCTGCCGGTGCAGGTTGGCGATGAGCTTGCCGCGCTTGGGCTTCGCCTCGACGCTCCCGAACACGGAGTAGCCGTTCACGACGACCACCGGTGCTTCCGGATCTGCCGATTCCAGAGTGTCGACCTCGAAATTGCCGAAAACACCCGTCCCGCTGCCGCGCAGCGAAATGTTCTCGGGGACCTTGACCTCGACACTGCCGAAGATCGACGTCGCGTTGATGACCGTCAGACGCTGACCGAACAGCGCCTCGGTCAGGTCGATCTCGACGCTCCCGAAGAGCGCGAAGGCGTTCGTGCGCCCGCCGACGCGCCAACGCCCCTTGCGCGTCGAGCCGCTGAAGACCGCCACCAGGTTCTCGGCGGGCCCGACCGGCCCCTCGGGGCCGTACCCGTAGGACGGGACGGGCTGCGGGGCGGCACCGCCCGCGGGCGGCAGGTCCCGGACCAGCGGTTCGAGCTCGCCGACGGTCTTGGCCCGGTAGACCAGGTCGACCCGCTCGGCGTGCTCCTCGGCGGTCAGCCGGCCTTCGGCCACGGCTTCCCGCAGGATGTCCGCGATCCGGTCACGGTCCGCGTCGGAGGCGCGGATTCCGGCGGGCGCGGGACCGGCCGGAGCGACGGGCTGCTGAGGCTGCTTCTCTAGGTCCACCGAGCCAGCGTACCGAAACGCGATAGATCGCGACAGCACTCCGTGCGCGGAATCCCGCCCCGTCACACACCGTACGGGTGAGCCTTACCTCACAGGTCCGGCCCGCCCGCAGGGTTCTACCCTGGTGGATGCGCTGTCCAAGGTCGGCCAGCCGCTGTCACCGAGTGAGGAATGGCCGTAATGCCAGAGTTTGCGTACTCCGATCTGCTCCCGCTGGGAGAGGACACCACGCCGTACCGGCTGGTGACCGCCGAGGGCGTCTCGACCTTCGAGGCCGACGGCCGTACGTTCCTCAAGGTGGCTCCGGAAGCCCTGCGCACGCTCGCGGCCGAGGCCATGCACGACATCTCGCACTACCTGCGGCCCGCCCATCTCGCGCAGCTGCGCCGCATCGTGGACGACCCCGAGGCCTCCTCCAACGACAAGTTCGTCGCGCTGGACCTCCTGAAGAACGCGAACATCGCCGCCGCGGGTGTCCTGCCGATGTGCCAGGACACCGGCACGGCCATCGTGATGGGCAAGCGCGGCCAGAACGTGCTCACCGAGGGCGGCGACGAGGAAGCCCTGTCGCACGGCATCTACGACGCGTACACGAAGCTCAACCTGCGTTACTCGCAGATGGCCCCGCTGACCATGTGGGACGAGAAGAACACCGGCTCCAACCTGCCGGCCCAGATCGAGCTGTACGCGACCGACGGCGGCGCCTACAAGTTCCTCTTCATGGCGAAGGGCGGCGGCTCGGCCAACAAGTCCTTCCTCTACCAGGAGACCAAGGCGGTCCTCAACGAGGGCTCCATGATGAAGTTCCTGGAGGAGAAGATCCGTTCGCTGGGGACGGCGGCCTGCCCGCCCTACCACCTGGCGATCGTGGTCGGCGGCACGTCGGCCGAGTTCGCGCTGAAGACCGCGAAGTACGCCTCCGCGCACTACCTGGACGAGCTGCCCGCCGAAGGGTCCCCGACCGGCCACGGCTTCCGGGACAAGGACCTGGAGCAGAAGGTCTTCGAGCTCACGCAGAAGATCGGCATCGGTGCCCAGTTCGGCGGCAAGTACTTCTGCCACGACGTCCGGGTCGTCCGCCTCCCCCGGCACGGCGCCTCGCTGCCCGTCGCGATCGCCGTGTCCTGCTCGGCCGACCGCCAGGCGACCGCGAAGATCACCGCCGAGGGCGTGTTCCTGGAGCAGCTGGAGAAGGACCCGGCACACTTCCTCCCGGACACCACGGACGAGCACCTGGACGAGTCCGACGTCGTGAAGATCGACCTGCGCCGGCCGATGGACGACATCCTCGCCGAGCTGACCAAGTACCCGGTCAAGACCCGGCTCTCGCTGACCGGCCCGCTGGTCGTGGCGCGCGACATCGCGCACGCCAAGATCAAGGAGCGGCTCGACGCGGGCGAGGAGATGCCGCAGTACCTCAAGGACCACCCGGTGTACTACGCGGGCCCGGCCAAGACCCCCGAGGGCTACGCCTCCGGCTCCTTCGGCCCGACGACGGCCGGCCGGATGGACAGTTACGTCGCACAGTTCCAGGCGGCGGGCGGCTCCAAGGTGATGCTCGCCAAGGGCAACCGCTCCAAGCAGGTCACGGACGCGTGCGACGCGCACGGCGGCTTCTACCTCGGCTCGATCGGCGGCCCCGCCGCGCGCCTCGCGCAGGACTGCATCAAGAAGGTCGAGGTCGTCGAGTACGAGGAACTCGGCATGGAGGCGGTCTGGCGCATCGAGGTCGAGGACTTCCCCGCGTTCGTCGTGGTCGACGACAAGGGCAACGACTTCTTCACCGAGCCCGCCCCGGCACCGACCTTCACCAGCATCCCGGTCCGCGGCCCCGGCCTGGGCTGACCGTCGGACACCCGGAGGGGCGCACCGTTCGCCGGTGCGCCCCTCCGGCATGTCCGGCGGGCAGGATGAGGGAGGAATACGGCGGGCGCGGTCCGTGCTCGCTCCAGCAGGAGGTAACAACACCATGGGCGAACCGGCCGAGGACACGCAGTACCGCGTCGAGCACGACTCGATGGGCGAGGTGAAGGTACCCGCGCACGCCAAGTGGCGTGCCCAGACGCAGCGGGCGGTGGAGAACTTCCCCATCTCGGGGCAACGGCTGGAGCGGGCCCACATCGAGGCCCTGGCCCGGATCAAGGCCGCGGCGGCGAAGGTCAACGCCGGGCTGGGGGTACTGGATCCGGACATCGCGGACGCGATTCAGGAGGCCGCCGCGGAGGTGGTGGCGGGCCGCTGGGACGAGCACTTCCCCGTAGACGTGTTCCAGACGGGTTCCGGTACGTCGTCCAACATGAACACCAACGAGGTCGTGGCCACGCTCGCCACCGAGCGGCTCGGGCGCGAGGTCCACCCCAACGACCACGTCAACGCCTCGCAGTCGTCGAACGACGTCTTCCCGTCGTCCATCCACATCGCGGCGACCGCTGCCGTCACCGCCGACCTGATCCCGGCGCTCGAACACCTGGCCGCATCCCTGGAGCGGAAATCGGCCGAATTCGCGGAGGTCGTGAAATCGGGCCGCACGCACCTCATGGACGCCACGCCCGTCACGCTGGGGCAGGAGTTCGGCGGCTACGCGGCGCAGATCCGCCACGGCGTCGAGCGGCTGCGCGCCTCGCTCCCCCGGCTCGCCGAACTCCCCCTCGGAGGCACGGCGGTGGGCACCGGGATCAACACGCCGCCCGGCTTCTCCGCCGCCGTCATCGCGGAGGTCGCCCGCACGACCGGCCTGCCGCTCACCGAGGCCCGGAACCACTTCGAGGCGCAGGGCGCCCGGGACGGGCTCGTCGAGACCTCGGGCCAGCTCCGTACGGTCGCCGTGTCGCTCACCAAGATCTCCAACGACCTGCGCTGGATGGCCTCCGGCCCCCGCACCGGCCTCGCCGAGATCAGCCTTCCGGACCTGCAGCCCGGTTCGTCGATCATGCCGGGCAAGGTCAATCCGGTCATCCCGGAGGCCGTGCTGATGGTCGCGGCCCAGGTGACGGGCAACGACGCCACGGTCGCCGCCGCCGGAGCGGCCGGCAACTTCGAGCTCAACGTGATGCTCCCGGTGATCGCGAAGAACCTGCTGGAGTCGGTGCGGCTGCTCGCCAACGCCTCCAGGCTGCTCGCCGACCGCACGGTGGACGGCGTCACGGCGCACGTGGAGCGGGCACGGCAGTACGCCGAGTCCTCGCCGTCGGTGGTGACCCCGCTGAACAAGTACATCGGCTACGAGGAGGCGGCGAAGGTCGCGAAGAAGTCGCTGGCCGACGGCGCGACGATCCGGGAGACCGTGCTGGCCGGAGGGTACGTCGAACGCGGCGACCTGACCCTGGAACAACTCGACGAGGCCCTGGACGTGTTGCGCATGACCCGGCCGTAACGCCCCGAACCGGCGTGCGCGTCCCTAAGATCACTTCATGACAGCGACGGACGAGGGTACAGGGGCAGGCACCGGGGCGGGTGCGGGGGACGGCGTGCACTGGGCGCCGGGGGACCGGATCCTCTGGCGCTACCGGGCCAACGAGAGGTCCGGTGACGCCGGTGGCGTTCCCGCCGTTCACATCTGCCGTCCGGTCACGGTCGTCCAGGACACCGACGACCTGCTGGCGGTGTGGATGGCGTCCGGGACCGAGTGTGTGAGACCGGTCCTCGCCGACGGCACCCAGGTGCACGCCGAGCCGCTCGCCACTCGCTACACGCGCCCGCGCACGACGGTGCGCTCCCGGTGGTTCGGCTCGGGTGTGCTGAAGCTCGCCCGGCCGGGCGACCCCTGGTCCGTCTGGCTCTTCTGGGACCGCGGCTGGCTCTTCCGCAACTGGTACGTCAACCTCGAGGAGCCCCGCTCACGCTGGGCGGGCGGGGTCGATTCGCAGGACCACTTCCTCGACATCTCGGTGCGTCCCGACCACAGCTGGGAATGGCTCGACGAGGACGAGTTCGCCCAGGCGCAACGGGTCGGGCTGATGGACGGGGCCACCGCCCGGCGGGTGCGCGAGGCGGGGCGTGCGGCCGTCGACGCGATCGAGCGCTGGGACGCGCCGTTCAGCGACGGCTGGGAGCACTGGCGGCCCGATCCGCGGTGGCAGGTCCCCCCGCTGCCTGATGACTGGGACCACACCCCCACCCCCACCACGTCGTGAGACCCTTGACGCACCCCAGGAGGGCGAACGCAGGATCGTCCTCCGCGAACCGCTCCGCCGGAAGGCGCACCGCAACCGGCGCGAACGGCCCAGGGGCTGACCACCAGTCACCGAACGCAGCGCATGAGTCACCCGGCCCACCCGGCCGGGTGCCCCTGCGGTCGCATGAACCACTATGAGGGGGTGGAGACATGCTCGTAGTCCCCTGCCCGGCCACCGGAAGGGCACATACCGGCCTCACTGACGGCCGTACGGTTTCGGCCCCCTTTCCGAGGGCATCCGGTGACAGCCGTTGTTCTCGGAGCTCTCAGCGGGGCACAGTGGCGCGACCCCTCGAGGCGGCAGTGGTCGCCTCATACAACCGGCCCGGACGGACGGAATCCCACGCGTGACGGAGCATCCCACCTCCCACGAAGGCCGGCAGCCACTCGCCGCCCGGCCGCAGGAACGCGCGCGGCCACGGCAGCAGGAGGCCCCGCCGGGCGTTGCCGCCGCCTCGATCCCCGGCCCCTCCCCGGCCTCCGGTACGGGTATGGACGGCGCGACACCCGTCGTCGACCCCCAGACGGTCATGCGCCGCGAGGGGGACCGGCTGCGGTTCGTAGGCGCCGCGACCCGTCGGATCGCTCGCGGCATAGACCTGGACGAGATCGTGCTGGGCCTGTGCCGGGCGAGCGTGCCCACGTTCTCCGACGCCATACTCGTCTACCTCCGCGACCCGCTCCCGGTGGGTGACGAACGGCCCGTCAACCCGTTCGTCCTCCGGCTGCGGCGCACCGACCGGCTGCGGCTGACCGACGAGGAGAGTGACAGCGGGCCGGAGGGCGAGCGGCTGCGGCTGGCCGTCACCGACCCGCAGTCCGGGATGCTGCCGGCCGCCGACCTGTGCGAGATCAGGACGGGCGGCGCACTCGCCGAGGTGCTGCGCGGGGTGCGCCCCGTCTTCGGGGACTCCGCCGCGGCGCGCGTCGCCCTGCCCGAGCTGCTGGGGGCCGGCCGCACCGTGCCGACCGGGCACCGCGCGATCCTCGCTCCGCTGCGGGGCCGTCGCCGGGTGATCGGCGCCGCCGTCTTCCTGCGCGGCACGGACCGTGCGCCGTTCGAGGCCAACGACCTCCTGGTCGCCGCCCAGCTGGCCACGCACACCGCGCTCGGCATCGACAAGGCGGTGCTGTACGGCCGCGAGGCGTACATCGCCGACGAGCTCCAGCGCACGATGCTGCCCGACTCGCTGCCCCAGCCCACGGGCGTGCGCCTGGCCTCGCGCTACCTCCCGGCCGCCGAGACGGCCCGGGTCGGCGGGGACTGGTACGACGCGATCCCGCTGCCCGGCAGCAGGGTCGCCCTGGTCGTCGGTGACGTGATGGGGCACTCCATGACGTCCGCCGCGATCATGGGCCAGCTGCGCACCACCGCGCAGACCCTCGCTGGTCTCGACCTGCCTCCGCAGGAGGTCCTGCACCATCTGGACGAGCAGGCCCAGCGGCTCGGCAGCGACCGCATGGCGACCTGCCTGTACGCGGTGTACGACCCGGTCGCCCACCGCATCACCATCGCCAACGCCGGGCACCCGCCGCCCGTCCTGCTCCACCTGGGCGGCCGGGCCGAGGTGCTGCGGGTGCCGCCGGGCGCGCCGATCGGGGTCGGCGGGGTCGACTTCGAGGCCGTGGAGCTGGACGCGCCGGCCGGGGCCACGCTGCTGCTCTACACGGACGGCCTGGTGGAGTCCCGGATAAGGGACGTGTGGACGGGCATCGAGATCCTGCGGGAGCGGCTGGCCGCCACCGCGCAGCTGACCGGGCCGGATCATTCGCCGCCGCTGGAAGCGCTCTGCGACGACGTGCTGGACATGCTCGGCCCCGGTGACCGGGACGACGACATCGCCCTGCTGGCCGCCCGGTTCGACGGGATCGCGCCGAGCGACGTCGCGTACTGGTTCCTGGAACCGGAGGACGCGGCGCCCGGCCGGGCCCGCAGGCTGGCCCGCAGGGCGCTGAGCCGGTGGGGTCTGGACGACCTGTCGGACGAGGTGGAGCTGCTGGTCAGCGAGGTGGTGACCAATGCCGTGCGCTACGCGGAGCGGCCGGTGACGCTGCGGCTGCTGCGTACGGACATCCTGCGCTGCGAGGTCGGGGACGACTCCCCGCAGCTGCCGCGTCAGCGCCGGGCCAGGGAGACCGACGAGGGCGGCCGTGGGCTGTTCCTGGTCAACCGGCTGGCCAGGCGGTGGGGGGCTACCCGGCTCTCGACCGGCAAGGTGGTGTGGTTCGAGATGGCCACCCCGTAGGTGGTGGCCCGACGTGTGTGAGGGGCGGGTGCCGGTCGGCGGTCTCCCGGGGTCGGCACCGCCCCTCATGCGTCGTCACCGCCCCAGGAGGTCCTCGCCGCCCGGCCGTTCGCCGGGCGGCCGGTCCCCGTCCTCGGGGTCCTTCGTCTCGCTGGGCGTCTCGCTCGGCGTCTCACTGGGCGTCTCGCTCGGCGTCTCGGCCGGCGGGGACTCCTCGCTCGGCGTCTCGCTGGGAGACTCGGAGGGTGTCTCCGAGGGCTCCTCGGACGGGGTCTCGGAGGGTTCCTCGGTCTCGGGCGGGGTGGTGGCCGACGGGCTTTCCTTCACCGGCGTCTCACCGCGTTCGATCCCCTGCAGGTCGAAGGTGGCGTCCGAGCCGCCGCCGAGCGCGCCGAGGGTGTAGTCCGCCCAGATCCTGGCGGGGAAGCCACCGCCGTTGGCCCGGCCGGAGTTGGCCGTGCCGGTGAGACTGACCTGGCCGCCGCCGTCCTCGGTGGACTCACCGAAGAGGGCCACCGCTGTGGTGATCTCCGGCGTGTAGGCGGTGAACCACGCCGCCTTGTTGTCCTCGGAGGTACCCGTCTTGCCCGCGGCGTCGTAGGCGGAGGTGTTGGCCTCCCGGCCGGAGCCGATGTCGACGACCTCGGTCAGTGCCTTCGTCACCGTGTCGGCGGACGCCCGGCTGATCGCCTGGCCGCCCACCCCGTCGACGGGCTCCATGGTGCGGTCGCGGTGCGCGGCGGACTTCACGATGGTCGGGGTGACCTTCTTGCCGTGGTTGGCGAGCGTGGCGTACACCCCGGCCATGTCCCACGTCGAGGCGTTCATGGTGCCGAGCGTGATGGCGGGGCGCTCGGGGAAGTTCTTGTCCGGTACGCCCATGTCGAGCGCGGTCTTCTTCACGGCGCTCGGGGTGACGTCGACGACCATCTGCGCGAAGACCGAGTTGATCGACTTGTCCATCGCCGTCTGCACGGTGGGACTGTCGTAGCTGATGTCGTCCTCGTTCTGCGGGGCGAACGGGGTGTCGCTGCCGACCACGGGACGCTTGCTGGTGCCGTCGTAGACCGTGTTCAGGCCGATCAGGTCGCCGTCCTGGGTGGTCGACTCGTTCTCCAGCGCGGAGGCGAGCACCAGCGGCTTGAAGGTGGAGGCCGGCTGGTAGTCCTGCCGGGTGGCGTTGGATATGTAGTGCTCGGTGGCTCCGACGCCGCCGTACAGCGCGAGCACCTTGCCGGTCTTCGGGTCCACCGAGGTGGCGCCGGCCTGGACGGTCGCGTCGACCTTGTTGCCCTTCCGGTCGAGCTGGTTCTCCAGCTGGCGGTCGACCGACTTCTCCAGCTGCTTCTGCTTCTTCTCGTCGACGTTGAGGGTGATCGTCCAGCCGCCCGCGTCCAGCATCTCGTCCGTGACGCCCTGCCGCTTCATCTCGTCGTTCGCGGCTTCGACGAGGTAACCGGTCTGGCCCTCCATGCCGGGGGCGGCCTTGGGCGAGTCGGGGACGGGGAAGGTCATCGCGTCCCGCTCGGCCCGGTCGAGCCAGCCCTCGTCGACCATGTTGTTCAGCGTGTACGCCCAGCGCTCCTTGACGAGCTTCTTCCCGGTGGGAGTGGCGTTCGCCCAGTCGTACTGGCTGGGGGCCTGGAGCAGGGCCGCGAGGTAGGCGCCCTGCGAGGTGTCGAGATCCTTGGCGTCGACGCCGTAGTAGGCCTGTGCCGCCGCCTGGATGCCGCTCGCCCCGCGCCCGTAGTACACGGTGTTGAGGTACCCGGCGAGGATGTCGTCCTTCTCCATCCGCTGGTCGACCTTGAGCGATATCACCAGCTCCTTGAGCTTGCGGGTGACCGTCTGGTCCTGCGTGAGGTAGTAGTTCTTGACGTACTGCTGGGTGATCGTGGAGCCACCCTGCTTGCCCTTGCCGGTCACCGTGTTGAGCAGACCGCGGGTGGTGCCCTTGAGGTCGACGCCCTGGTCCCGGTAGAAGGACTTGTTCTCGGCGGCGACGAAGGCGTGCTGGACCGGCTTCGGCACGACCTTCAGGTCGACTATCTCCCTGTTGACCTCGGAGTTGCTCCGGGCCAGGAGCGTGCCGTCGCTGTACTTGTAGACGTTGCTCTGCTTCTGGGCCCGGGCGTTGGCCTCCGGCACGTCGACGTACACGTAGAGCGCCACGAAGGCGCCCATCACGAGCAGGCAGAGCCCGAAGAGGGTGCCCAGGATCTTCCGCCAGGTGAAGAGCCGGCGTATGCCGCCGCTCCCGGCGGCCCGGCGAGCTCTCCGCCCCTGGGCTCGCCGCGCTTCCGCTCGACCCATCGCTGTGGTGCTCCTGTTCTTCTGCTCGTACCGCTCCGGTCAGACCTGCCAGCTAACACCGAAAGCTCGGACAAATGGCGAGCGATCCGGCCTTTTCCGGACGTGAGAATCAGCACCCGCCCCCCATGGAACCGACTCACGAGGGGTGCACAAGGTTGCGAGAAGGGTTAATGTGTAATCACATTGCTAGCGCGGCGCGATGCCGCACGAAACGGGGGACCCATGTCCGCAGCACACGACCGTCCCGGCACCACCGGCCCCGGCGCCGACCTGACGCCGGACGCGCCCGAGATGCCTACGCCCCAGGTCAGGGAGACGACCGCCCACTCCATCCCCGGCGGCCTGGGGCTGCTGCTGACGATCGTCGGGGTGCTCCTGGGCGTGGGCCTGGCCATAGTCGGCGGCGTCCTCGCCTCGGACGGGAACAAGGGCGCCGGCATCCCGCTCCTCGTCGTGGGACCGCTCCTGACCATCGCCTCGTTCTTCTGCATGAGCGGTGTGAAAATGGTCGCTCCGGGTGAGGCCCAGGTCATCCAGCTCTTCGGCCGCTACGTCGGCACGATCCGTGCGGACGGCCTGCGCTTGATCAACCCGCTGACGTCCAGCCGCAAGATCTCCACCCGGGTCCGCAACCACGAGACGGCCGTCCTGAAGGTCAACGACGCCTACGGCAACCCGATCGAGCTGGCGTCGATCGTCGTCTGGAAGGTCGAGGACACCGCGCAGGCACTCTTCGAGGTCGACGACTTCCTGGAGTTCGTCGCCACGCAGACCGAGTCCGCCCTCCGGCACATCGCAATCGAGTACCCGTACGACTCCCACGAGGAGGGCGGCCTCTCGCTGCGCGGCAACGCCGAGGAGATCACCGAGAAGCTCGCGGTCGAGCTGACCGCACGGGTGCAGGCGGCGGGCGTACAGATCATCGAGTCCCGCTTCAGCCACCTCGCGTACGCCCCCGAGATCGCCTCGGCGATGCTGCAGCGCCAGCAGGCCGGTGCGGTCGTGGCGGCCCGCCAGCTGATCGTCGAGGGGGCGGTGGGCATGGTCGAGATGGCACTGACCCGGATCGCGGAGCAGGACATCGTCGAGCTCGACTCCGAACGCAAGGCGGCGATGGTGAGCAACCTGATGGTGGTGCTCTGCGGTGACCGGGCGGCACAGCCGGTCCTGAACACGGGCACGCTCTACCAGTGACGGACGACACCACACCTCCCGGGGACCGGCCGCCGGCCCGGCGTGGGTCCACCCGCAAGCAGATGCTGCTGCGGCTGGACCCCGCGGTGCATGACGCGCTGGCCCGGTGGGCCTCCGACGAGCTGCGCAGCGCGAACGCGCAGATCGAGTTCCTGCTGCGGCGGGCCCTGGCGGAGGCGGGCCGCCTCCCGGGCGGCGCGTCCCCGATCCCCCGCCGGGGCCGCCCCCCGAAGACGCCGCCACCGCCCGAAGCGGAGGGGTGAGCCCCGCCGCCGAGACCCCTCCGCCGCCGGGGCATCCCGGGGACGGGCCCGTATACATGCGAGGTATACACACCATGTACAGTGCGGCGCATGTCCATCGGTCACACCCTCCTCGGGCTCCTCGAATCCGGCCCCCGCCACGGCTACGACCTCAAGCGCGCCTTCGACGAGAAGTTCGGGCACGATCGCCCCCTGCACTACGGCCAGGTCTACGCGACCATGTCCCGCCTGCTCAAGAACGGGCTCGTCGAGGTCGACGGCGTGGAGACGGACGGCGGTCCCGAACGCAAGCGGTACGCCATCACCGACGCCGGCATCACCGACGTCACCACCTGGCTCGCGCAGCCCGAGAAGCCCGAGCCGTACCTCCAGTCGACCCTGTACACGAAGGTCGTGCTGGCCCTGCTCACCGGCCGCGACGCCGCCGACCTCCTGGACGCCCAGCGCTCCGAGCACCTGCGCCTGATGCGCATCCTCACCGACCGCAAGCGCAAGGGCGACCTCGCCGACCAACTGATCTGCGACCACGCCCTGTTCCACCTCGAAGCGGACCTCCGCTGGCTGGAACTGACCACGGCCCGGCTCGGCAAGCTCGCCGAGGTGATCGTCCCGTGACACCCGCCGGCTCCCTGCTCGCCGCCCACGACCTGCACAAGACCTACGGGCCGACCCCCGCCCTGGACGGCGCCTCGTTCTCCGTCCACCCCGGCGAGGTCGTCGCCGTGATGGGCCCGTCCGGCTCCGGCAAGTCGACACTGCTGCACTGCCTCGCCGGGATCGTCGTCCCCGACGAGGGCACCATCACCTACGCCGGCCGCGAGCTGTCCGCGATGTCCGACGCCGAGCGCAGCGCCCTGCGCCGCAGCGACTTCGGCTTCGTCTTCCAGTTCGGCCAGCTCGTCCCCGAACTGACCTGCCTGGAGAACGTCGCCCTTCCGCTGCGTCTCAACGGAGTCAAGCGCAAGGAGGCCGAACGCACCGCCCGGGAATGGCTGGAGCGCCTGGAGGTCGAGGACCTCACCACCCAGCGCCCCGGTGAGGTGTCCGGCGGTCAGGGCCAGCGCGTCGCCGTGGCCCGCGCCCTGGTCGCCTCCCCCAAGGT
This sequence comes from Streptomyces sp. NPDC002793, assembly GCF_040295485.1. Taxonomy (NCBI): domain Bacteria; kingdom Bacillati; phylum Actinomycetota; class Actinomycetes; order Kitasatosporales; family Streptomycetaceae; genus Streptomyces; species Streptomyces sp. NPDC002793. Next base: position 143,646 of record NZ_JBEOVL010000006.1, read on the forward strand.
GGTCTTCGCCGACGAACCGACGGGCGCACTGGACTCCCTCAACGGCGAGCGGGTCATGGACCTGCTGACCGAGTCCGCCCGGACGGCGAACACGGCCGTCGTGCTCGTGACCCACGAGGCGCGGGTGGCCGCCTACTCGGACCGCGACATCGTCGTGCGCGACGGCCGGTGCCGCGACCTGGAGTACGCCCTGTGAACTGGCTTCGTGACCTCGGCCTCGGCATACGCTTCGCCGCCGCGGGCGGCCGGGAGGGCTGGGCACGGACCGCGCTCACCGCCGTCGGGGTGGGTCTCGGAGTGGCACTGCTGCTGGTCGCCTCGTCCGTCCCCCACCTGTTGGACGAGCGTTCCGCACGCGAGGGGGCCCGTACGGAGAGCCAGGCCTCCTGGAACGACAAGGCCCGGAAGTCCGACACCACGGTGCTCCGGCTCGGCGTCGAGACCGAGTTCAGGGGTCAGGTCGTCCAGGGCTTCCTGATGCGCCCGGAAGGCGCGCGTCCGGTCACCCCTCCCGGCGTCGGATCCCTCCCCGCCCCCGGTGAGATGGTCGCCTCCCCCGCCCTGGAGGAGCTGCTGAGCTCACCGGACGGCAGCCTCCTCAAGGAGCGCCTCCCCTACCGGATCAGCGCGACGATCGGCGACGCCGGCCTGCTCTCCCCTGGCGAGCTGTACTACTACGCGGGCAGCGGCACCCTGACCCCGGCCGACGGCGGTCACCGCGTGGACGGCTACGGCGACAGGAGCGGGGGCGAGGAGCTGCCACCCGCCCTGGTCGTCCTGGTCATCCTCATCTGCGTCGTCCTGCTGGTCCCCGTGGCGATCTTCATCGCCACGGCCGTGCGCTTCGGCGGCGAGCGCCGGGACCGCCGGCTCGCCGCACTGCGCCTGGTCGGTGCGGACATCCGGACGACCCGCAGGATCGCGGCGGGTGAAGCCCTGTTCGGCTCGCTGCTCGGCCTGCTGGTGGGCCTCGCCTTCTTCCTGGTGGGCCGCGCCTTCGTGGGCGAGGTGGAGCTGTGGGGCCACAGCGCCTTCCCGTCCGACCTGGTCCCCGCCGCGTGGCTGGCCGCGCTGATCGCGATCGCGGTGCCCCTCGCCGCGGTGTTCGTCACCCTGGCGGCTCTGCGGTCGGTGGTCATCGAACCCCTCGGCGTCGTACGCGACTCCGGGAGCCGGCGGCGGCGCCTCTGGTGGCGGCTGCTGGTGCCGGTCGCGGGCGTCGCCGTGCTGGGGCTGACCGGACGGGTCGACGAGTTCACCACCGTCGACCCCTACCCGATCGCCGTCGGCGCCGTACTCGTCCTCGTCGGACTCGCCCTGCTGCTGCCCTGGCTGGTCGAGGCGGTCGTGAAACGGCTGCGCGGCGGCCCGCTGCCCTGGCAGCTCGCCGTCCGCCGCCTCCAGCTGAACAGCGGCGCGGCGTCGCGCGCGGTCAGCGGCATCACGGTCGCGGTGGCGGGCGCCGTGGCCCTGCAGATGATGTTCGCGGCCATGGGTGACGAGTTCACCGAGATGACGGGGCAGGATCCGACACGGGCGCAGTTCCACACCTACTCCGAGGACGTCAGCGGCGAGGCCGCGGCCAGGACCATCGAGGAGTTCCGGGCCACCGAGGGGGTCGAGGCCGTCATCGGGACGGTCGTGACGTACGTGACCAGGCCGGGGACGTACGGCGCGGACGAGATCCAGCCCACCACCACGCTGACCATCGGCGACTGCGCCACCCTGAAGGAGCTGGCCGCCGTCGGCTCCTGCGCGGAGGGGGACGTCTTCGTCGCCCACCCGGAACACGACAAGGAACACGCCGACTGGATCGACGAGACGGCCCGCAAGGGCGAGGAGATCGAACTCGACCCCACCCGCGGCGAGGAGTCGGACGCGCCGTCGATGCCCTGGACCCTGCCGGCGGACGCCCGGACCGTGCGGGCCGGCCTCGACCCGCTCGGCGAGGAGCACTGGGGCATCCTCGCGACACCCGGTGCGATCGACCCGGACACCCTGCCGCACGGCCAGGTCACGGCTCAGATCCGGGTCGACGAGGGCGTGGCGGACGTCGCCGAACACGTACGGAACACGGGTGCCAGGATCGACCCCGGTATGCGGGTCGCCGCCCTGACCGACGTGGCTCGCGACCGTCAGTACGCCAGTGTGCAGACGGCGCTGCGGCTCGGCGCGGTGGCCACCCTGCTGCTGATCGCCGCCTCCATGCTGGTCTCGCAGCTCGAACAGCTCCGGGAGCGCAAGCGGCTGCTGTCGGTGCTGGTCGCCTTCGGCACCCGGCGGGTCACCCTCGGCTGGTCGGTGCTCTGGCAGACCGCCGTGCCGGTGGCGGTCGGTCTGCTGGTCGCGACGGCGGGCGGGCTGGGGCTGGGCGCGGTCATGACCTGGATGCTGGCGAAGACGGTCACCCAGTGGTGGGTGTTCCTGCCCCTGGCGGGCGCGGGCGGGGCCCTCGTCGTGGTCGTGACCGTGTTCTCCCTGCCGCTGCTCTGGCGCATGATGCGCCCGGACGGCCTGCGCACGGAGTGAGCGCCCCGGAGGGGTGGGCACCACTCACGCTCACCCCTCCGCGTGCACCCGCACCGGCAGCGTCACCATCGCGCCCCGCAGCGCGGCCGCGAACTCCTCGAACTCCTCGTGCCGCGCCGACCCGGTCCGCACGGCCAGCGCCACCCGCCGCGAGGGTGCCGGGTCCGTGAAGTACCCGGTGGACAGCGCCTCGTTCCGCCCGGTCTCCACCGTCACCGCCGTACGCGGCAACAGCGTCACCCCGAGCCCGCCCGCGACGAGCTGCACCAGGGTCGAGAGCCCGGCCGCGGTCGTCGTCACCGGCGCCCCCTGGGTGCGCCCCGCCTCCCGGCAGATGTCCAGCGCCTGGTCCCGCAGGCAGTGCCCCTCGTCGAGCAGCAGCAACGGCAGGTCGCGCAGCTTCTCGCGCGGCAGGCCGGTGCGCCCGGCGAGGTCGTGCCCCTCCTCCATGACGAGCACGAAGTCCTCGTCGAACAACGGCAGTTCCGTCACGCCGGGCACCCCCAGCGGCACCGCGAGCAGCAGCAGGTCCAGCCGGCCGGCCGACAGCCCGTCCAGCAGCGAGGAGGTCTGCTCCTCATGGACCTGGAGCTCCAGGTCGGGATAGCGCTCGTGGACCAGCCTGAGCACGGCCGGCAGCAGATACGGGGCGACGGTCGGGATCACGCCGAGCCGGAGTATCCCGGTGAACGGCGCGCGCACCGCCTCGGCCTCCTCCATCAGCTCGCCCAGCGCCTCCAGCACCGCCCGGCTCCGCACCGCGAGGCGCTCCCCCGCGGGCGAGAGCAGCACCCGGCGGGTCGTACGCTCGATGAGCTGGACACCCAGTGCCACCTCCAGTGCGGACACCGCCCCGGAGAGCGCCGGCTGACTCATGCCGATTGCGGCAGCCGCGTCCCGGAAGTGCAGATGCTCCGCCACGGCCGTGAAGGCGCGCAGCTGCGAGAGGCTGGGCTGCTTGACCCTATTAGCCTGATTTACATACGCCACTGATAGGCACCTCCGATCATCCCGACCGAGTGTAGCTATTTCCGTGATCAATGCACTCTGTGCCAAGGTGGGGGCAGTCCAACCCCCAGGAACGCCCCCAAAAGGGGAATTCCTACGCAGCAAGGAGTGCGCGTGCTCACTGTCGGTGACAAGTTCCCCGAGTTCGACCTGACCGCTTGCGTGTCGCTGGAGAGCGGCAAGGAGTTCGAGCAGATCAACCACAAGACCTACGAGGGTCAGTGGAAGATCGTGTTCGCGTGGCCGAAGGACTTCACCTTCGTGTGCCCGACCGAGATCGCCGCCTTCGGCAAGCTGAACGACGAGTTCGCCGACCGTGACGCGCAGATCCTCGGCTTCTCCGGTGACTCCGAGTTCGTGCACCACGCCTGGCGCAAGGACCACCCGGACCTGACCGACCTGCCCTTCCCGATGCTGGCCGACTCGAAGCACGAGCTCATGCGTGACCTCGGCATCGAGGGCGAGGACGGCTTCGCCCAGCGCGCCGTCTTCATCGTCGACCAGAACAACGAGATCCAGTTCACGATGGTGACCGCCGGCTCCGTGGGCCGTAACCCCAAGGAGGTCCTGCGGGTCCTCGACGCCCTGCAGACCGACGAGCTGTGCCCCTGCAACTGGACCAAGGGCGAGAACACCCTCGACCCGGTCGCGCTCCTCTCGGGCGAGTGAGCTGATACCTCATGGCACTCGATGAACTGAAGTCGGCCGTACCGGACTTCGCCAAGGACCTGAAGCTGAACCTCGGCTCGGTCATCGGCAACAGCGAGCTCCCCCAGCAGCAGCTGTGGGGCACCGTCCTGGCCTGCGCGATCGCCTCGCGCTCGCCGAGGGTGCTGCGCGAGCTGGAGCCGGAGGCGAAGGCCAACCTCTCCGCCGAGGCGTACACCGCGGCGAAGTCGGCCGCCGCCATCATGGCGATGAACAATGTCTTCTACCGCACCCGGCACCTGCTGTCGGACCCCGAGTACGGGAACCTCCGTGCGGGCCTGCGGATGAATGTCATCGGCAAGCCGGGCGTGGAGAAGGTCGACTTCGAGCTGTGGTCGCTCGCCGTCTCCGCGATCAACGGCTGCGGCCAGTGCCTGGACTCCCACGAGCAGGTGCTGCGCAAGGCCGGCGTCGACCGTGAGACCATTCAGGAAGCCGTCAAGATCGCTTCGGTGATCCAGGCGGTCGGCGTGACCCTCGAAGCCGAGGCCGTTCTCGCCGAGTAGTACCCCGCAGTACCTTGTACGAGAAGGGCCCCGAGGACGACCGACCGTCCCTGGGGCCCTTCTTCTCTCATGCCCGGCCCCACCCGTCGTGGTCACGCTCCCCGCGCGCGTCCTGGCCGCGGGCGAGGGCCAGGTGCCGCATCCGCTAGTACTTCCGGTCGTCCGGCGGGCCGGACCCGGCGCCCTCGCCGCGGTCGTCCTCGGCGGCCGGGCCGGAGCCTTCCGCGGGAAGGGGCCTGGCCGAGGGCGGTTCCGTCGGTGGCAGGGCCGAGAGCGCCGTGGCGCCGTGCGGCCCGGGCCCCTGGGGCACGTCCGGGTCGTGCCCGTACGAGCGGAGATAGCCGACCACCGTATTGATCACGGCGACCAGCGGTACGGCCACGACCGCGCCGCCGATGCCCGCGACCATGCCTCCCGCCACGACCGAGAGCACCACGGCCAGCGGATGGACGCGTACGGCGCGGCCCAGGATGAAGGGCTGCAGGATGTGGCCCTCGATCTGCTGCACGGCGAGCACCACGATCAGCACCATCAGAGCGGTGAACACGCCCTGGGTGACGAGTGCGACGACCACGGCCAGGGCGCCGGAGACCACCGCGCCGACCAGCGGGACGAAGGCGAAGAGGAAGACGAAGACGGCGAGCGGCACCGCCATCGGCACGTCGAGGAAGTAGATCCCGAGCCCGATGAAGATCGCGTCGATCAGGGCCACGATCACCGTGCCCCGCACATAGGCGGTCAGCGTCCGCCAGGCGCGCGGGCCGGCGCCGGCGACACCCGGGCGGGCCTGGGCGGGCACCAGCTTGAGCACCCACTGCCAGATCCGCTTCCCGTCGTAGAGCAGGAAGAGCGTCGAGAACATCGCCAGCAGCAGCCCGGTGAGGATCTCCACCATCACCGTGACGCCCTGGAGTCCGGCGGAGGTGATCTCCTCGGTGTTGGTGCCGATGGTGTCGCTGAGGTTCTTCGCGATGTCGTTGATCTGCGACTCGGTGACGTGGAACGGGCTGTCGAGGAGCCAGCGCTTCAGCTCGTCGATGCCGTCACGGACCCGGTCCGAGAGGGTGTCCAGATTGTCCATCACCTGCCAGACGACGAACCAGCCGACCAGGCCCATGACAACGAACCCGAGCACCGCCGTGACGGCGGTGGCCAGCCCCCGGGGCAGCCCGATACGCCTGAGGCGTACGACGGTCGGCTGGAGCATCGCGGTCACCAGCAGGGCGGCGACGAAGGCCAGCACGACGAGCTGGACGGCGCTGATGATCCGCATGAGCACCCAGAGCGTGCCCGCCAGGACCAGCAGACGCCAGCCGGCCTCGGCCGCGACGCGCATCCCCCAGGGGATGGCGGCCACCGGGTCGGGCTTGGCGGCGACGGAGGGGGCGTAGGTGGGCGGGCGGGGCACCTGTTCGGCGGCGACGGTGGAGAGCGTCGACGAGGAGACACTCACCGCGGCCTCGTCGGCGCGGCGCTCGTCCTCGGCGCGCCGCTCTTCCAGGCGCGCCCCGATCTCGGTGAGTTCGGCGCCCAGCCGGCCGAGCCACCCCGGTAGTTTCGACATGGATTTTCCCTTTCCCCCATACGCTCCACGCACGCCCCCGGAGCTGTCCGGGTCGACCGTACACGCGCGGAGCCCCGCACCGTAGGACGGTGCGGGGCTTCGCGGAGTTGAGCGGGGAACCCGGTGAGTTACTAGTACCAGTTGTTGGCCTGCCAGAAGGACCAGGCGCCACAGGGGCTGCCGTAACGGCCGTCCATGTAGCTGAGGCCCCACTTGATCTGGGTGGCCGGGTTGGTCTGCCAGTCGGCACCGGCGGACGCCATCTTGGTGCCGGGCAGCGCCTGCATCAGGCCGTACGCGCCCGAGGACGGGTTGGTGGCCTTGTAGTTCCAGGTCGACTCGTGGTTCACGATGTTGCTGAAGCACTGGAACTGGTCGGCGGGGACCATCTGGCGGGCCATCGCCTGCACTTCGGCCACGCTGTAGGAGCCCTGCGCCGAGAAGGAGGAGGCGTCACGGACGGAGTCGCGGCTGGCGCGCTCGGCGTCCCTCTTCTCCTTCTCCTTGGCTTCGCGCTCCGCTTCCAGCTTGTCCTCGGCCGCCTGCTTCTTCGAAGTGGCGTCCTTGGCGGCCTGGATGCGGGCCGTCTCCTCGGCGGACTTCTTGGCCGCAGCATCGGCTGCCGACGCCTGCGCGTCGGCCTGCTGCGTCAGCGAAGCGGTCTGGACCTGGGCCTGCTGGCCCGCGGGGATGTCTGCGAGCAGCGTGGTGTCGGCTGCGGCCGCCTCGAAGTTGTTGTCGTCGACAGCGGGAGTGCTGCCCGACGCAACGCCTACGACGGCGCCAACGGTGGTGACCGCGGTGGCAGATGCCACGGCGAACCCCCGGACCGAGATCCGGCTCACACGGTGTCCTTCCAGCATCGCCCGCTTAGGTGACCTCGCGGGCGCAATCGTGCCCCTGACACTGGCCTCCCTACTGCTTGGGTCACGGGAGGCACGGGCCCGGTGGGCGACTTCCTCGCGGAAGCGCCGCGTGGTGCTCGCGGGCGGCATACGGACGGCTTGTGTGGAGTTGTGTGGTGCGTGGCGCCTTCGGAGGTGCCTGTGTGCCGTATGCGGGGCCTGACGGAAGCAAGACTCTGCCGGAAGGACACGGCACGTTGCAATTCTGTGTTGCGTGTGAAAGCTCACACCTCGTTTGGCGCACCACTTTTTCGGAAATGACGGCGCAACACGATGCCGCCCGGCTAAGCTCCTTGGCTCGCCGGGCGGCACCTATGGGGTGTAGCGGGTCAGATGTGGCCGTCCTCCAGCATTTCGGTCACGAGTGCGGCGATCTGTGAACGCTCGGATCGGGTGAGCGTGACGTGCGCGAAGAGCGGATGCCCCTTCAGCTTCTCGACCACGGCGACGACTCCGTCGTACCGGCCGACCCTGAGGTTGTCCCGCTGCGCCACGTCGTGCGTGAGCACGACGCGCGAATTGGCCCCGATCCGGGACAACACGGTCAGCAGGACGTTCCGTTCGAGGGACTGCGCCTCGTCCACGATCACGAACGCGTCGTGGAGCGAGCGGCCCCGGATGTGGGTGAGCGGCAGGATCTCCAGCATCCCGCGCCCCAGCACCTCTTCGATGACCTCGCGCCCGGCGACCGCCGACAGCGTGTCGAAGACGGCCTGCGCCCAGGGGCTCATCTTCTCGGCCTCACTGCCGGGGAGATAGCCGAGCTCCTGCCCGCCGACGGCGTAGAGCGGCCGGAAGACCATCACCTTCTGGTGCTGCCGGCGCTCCAGCACGGCCTCCAGGCCCGCACAGAGGGCCAGGGCCGACTTCCCGGTGCCCGCCCGGCCGCCCATGGAGACGATGCCGACGTCCTGGTCGAGGAGCAGTTCGAGCGCGATGCGCTGTTCGGCGCTGCGGCCGTGGATCCCGAAGGCCTCCCGGTCGCCGCGTACGAGACGTACGTTGCCCTCGGCCGTGACCCTGCCGAGCGCCTTGCCGCGGTCGGACTGGAGGACCAGCCCGGTGTGCACGGGGTAATCGGCGGCTTCGGGGATGTAGAGGGTCTCCTCGCTGAACAGCAGGTCGACCTGTTCGGCGGCGAGTGCCAGCTCCGCCATCCCGGTCCAGCCCGAGTCGGTGATGGCGAGTTCGGCGCGGTACTCCTCGGCGAGGAGACCGACCGAGGAGGCCTTGATCCGGAGTGGCAGGTCCTTGGAGACGACGGTTACGTCGTACCCCTCGGCCTGCAGATTGCGTGCTACCGCGAGAATCCGTGAGTCGTTGTCCCCCAACCGGTAGCCGGCGGGCAGGACGCCGGGGTCGGAATGGTTGAGTTCGACACGGAGCGTCCCACCCAGATCCCCGAGCGGGATCGGGGCGTCCAGGCGGCCGTACCGGACCCGGAAGTCGTCCAGCAGGCGCAGGGCCTGCCGGGCGAAGTACCCGAGCTCGGGGTGGTGCCTTTTGGCCTCCAGCTCCGTGACCACGACGATCGGGAGCACGACTTCGTGCTCGTCGAACCGGGCCATGGCGTTGGGGTCGGCCAGCAGGACGCTGGTGTCGAGAACATAGGTGCGCCTGTCGGGCATGCGGCGCTTGGTGCTGGTCACCACGGAAGGACGTACCCCCTCGGACGAGGTCGGGGAGTGCGACGGACGTCGCGGAACTTCCCAAAGGGAGAGAACGGGCCGGGTCCGGACCCCGAGCGCGGGCCGGACTCCGGCCCTCCGCGTCGGCCGCACGGTGTGCGGTCCTTCGTGTGCAAAGGGCCTCCCGGGCGAGCGGGCTGGGTGCCGCTCACTTGGCTGCGACGTCCGCCTGGTTGCTGACCGGACGTCGACCTGAGAGCTGTATTCCCTCGAACGCGCGAAGCCATGCCCCGGCCTGCGACCAGGACCTTCCGTTCTCTTCCGGGTCTCGCGGTGTTCAGGCCCCGTAACGCCGGTGACGCGCCGCGTAGTCGCGCAGGGCGCGCAGGAAGTCGACCTTGCGGAAGGCCGGCCAGAAGACCTCGCAGAAGTAGTACTCCGAGTGGGCGCTCTGCCAGAGCATGAAGCCCGACAGCCGCTGCTCCCCGCTCGTACGGATCACGAGGTCCGGGTCGGGCTGTCCGCGGGTGTAGAGGTGCTCGGAGATCAGGTCCGTGGAGACGACCTCGGCGAGCTCCTCGAAGGTGGTGCCCTTGGCGGAGTGCTCCAGGAGGAGGGAGCGGACCGCGTCCGCGATCTCCTGGCGCCCGCCGTAGCCGACGGCGACGTTGACGATTATCCCGTCGACGTCCGCCGTGGCCTCCTGGGCCTCCTTGAGGACGGTCTGGGTCCGTGCGGGCAGCAGGTCGAGCGTGCCGACGTGGTGGACGCGCCACCTGCCGTCGGACGCGAGCTGGCGCACGGTGTTCTCGATGATGCCGAGCAGCGGGATGAGCTCCGCCTCGGGCCGGTCGAAGTTGTCCGTGGAGAGCAGCCAGAGGGTGACGACCTCGACGTCGGTCTCGCTGCACCAGCCGAGCAGCTCGGAGATCTTGTCCGCCCCGGCCTGGTGTCCCTGCACCGCCGAGCCGCCGGACGCCTTCGCCCAGCGCCGGTTGCCGTCGAGGATGACTCCGATGTGCTTGGGCACCTGGTCGTGATCCAGGCGGCCTCCCACCCGGCGTGCGTAGAGCCCGTACACCAGGTCGCGCAAGTTCACTGAGTTCACCCTCTCGGTTCTGTACGGGCCCGAGGCCCGCCCTCCCCCTCGACGGGGGTCCGGGGCCGCCCCCCGGGGGATCGCCGCGCGTCCGCGCACCGCGCTCTCGTGCCGCGGATCGGCATGTCCCGAAGCCGCCACATTACTGCGGACGGGTCACGGCGGCCCAACCCGGTGTGTCACAAGTCCGTGATAAGGAGTGAAACGTGACTGATTCCCTCTCCTACCTCGCCGACACCTCTCGCTACGACTCCATGGAATATCGCCGCACCGGCCGCAGCGGGCTCAAGCTGCCGGCGATCTCGCTCGGCCTCTGGCACAACTTCGGCGACGACCGGGACCTGGGGGCCCAGCGGGCGATCCTGCGCCGCGCCTTCGACCTGGGTGTGACCCACTTCGACCTGGCCAACAACTACGGCCCGCCGCCCGGCTCCGCCGAGCTGAACTTCGGCAAGCTCTTCCGCCAGGACTTCGCCCCGTACCGGGACGAGCTCGTCGTCTCCACCAAGGCCGGTTACCGGATGCACCCCGGTCCGTACGGCGAGTGGGGCTCCCGCAAGTACCTGCTGTCCTCGCTCGACGCCTCCCTGCAGCGGATGGGCCTCGACCACGTCGACATCTTCTACTCGCACCGCTTCGACCCCGCCACCCCGCTCGAGGAGACGATGGGCGCGCTCGCCTCCGCCGTGACCCGGGGCAAGGCGCTGTACGCGGGCGTGTCCTCCTACAACGCGGCGCAGACCGCCGAGGCGGCGCGGCTCCTCAAGGAGATGGGCGTGCCCGCCCTGATCCACCAGCCGTCCTACTCCATGCTCAACCGCTGGACCGAGGCGGACGGGCTGCTCGACACGCTGGAGACGGCCGGCATGGGCTGCATCTCCTTCGCGCCGCTCGCCCAGGGTCTGCTCACCGCCAAGTACCTGACGGGCATCCCCGAGGGTTCGCGCGCCAGCCAGGGCAAGTCCCTGGACCCGGATCTGCTGTCCGACGAGATGCTGCGCCGGCTGCGCGGGCTGAACGACATCGCCAGGGGCCGCGGGCAGTCCCTCGCGCAGCTGGCCCTCAACTGGGTCCTGCGGGACGACCGGATGACCTCGGCGCTGATCGGCGCGTCGAGCGTGAAGCAGCTGGAGGAGAACGTGGCCGCGCTGGCCGCCCCGGCGCTGACCGCGGCCGAGCTGACGGAGATCGACACCTTCGCCGTGGACACCGCGAGCACCAACATCTGGGCCAACCGGCGCTAGCGCACTCCGGGCACAAAAAAACGGGCCGGTCCGTGGGGGGGGTTACGGACCGGCCCGAGGGGGGGTTTCCACCATAACCCTTCGTAAGTGCTGTTGCGTGCCACGCCACGAAATAATCACTCTCCGAATTCGGTGGACTGCTCTGCGGGCACACCTCCGGCGCCCGGGTCGGGGCCGCAACAGGACAGGAACGGTCCTGTTGCCGTCCTAGATTCGGGCCATGACGACACGAGCGCGCAGCACGACCGTGAGCTGGTCCCGGGGGAACGCACGGCGCCTGGACCGGCAGTTCCTGTCCGGGAACGCCTCGTCCTCAAGTGACACGGCCCCCGACGCCACCGCCGCCGTCGCCTCGATGCTCGGGGCGCACGCGCAGGTGCTGTCCGCCGCCGAGCTCTCGGCGGGGCTCCGCGCGCCCGGGGTGACACGTACGGATGTGCGTACAGCTCTGTGGACGGACCGGACCCTCGTCAAGACGTTCGGCCCGCGCGGCACGGTGCATCTGCTGCCCGCCGAGGAGCTGCCGATGTGGACCGGGGCCCTGTCCGCCGTGCCGAGGGGCAGCAGCCCCTTCACCAAGGCCGCCGGGATGACGTCCGAGCAGGTCGAGGCGGTCGTGGCCGCGGTGGCCGCGGCCCTGACGGGGGCCGAGCTCACGATCGACGAACTCTCCGACGAGGTGGTCGCCCGCACCGGCCCCTGGGCCGGTGACCTGGTGATGCCCGCGTTCCAGGGATTCTGGCCCCGTTGGCGCCAGGTGCTGCATCTGGCGGGCCACCGGGGCGCCCTCCGCTACGCGCCGAACCGGGGCCGGAAGGCCACGTACACCAACCCCGGGACCGACCCGATGCCCGGCCCGGAGGCGACGGCCGCGCTCGTGCGGCGCTATCTGCGGGCGTACGGTCCCGCCACGCCGGCCCACTTCGCCCGGTGGCTCGCGGCGCCACGCGGCTGGGCCGGGCAGCTCTTCGAGGAGCTGGCGGGGGCCGGCGCGATCGAGGAGGTGGCCTTCGAGGACTGCGGCCCGGCATGGGTGGCGGCGGGCGACACCCTGTTCCCGTCGGAGGCGCCGCGCGGGGTGCGGCTGCTCCCCTACTTCGACGCGTTCACCATCGCCTCCCGGCCCCGCGAGCGGCTCTTCCCCGGCGCGGCGTACGGGCGAGCGCTGGCGGGCGGCCAGGCGGGCAACTTCCCCGTGCTGCTGGTGGACGGCACCGTCGCCGGGGTGTGGCACCAGCGCCGCTCGGGGAAGCGGATCGCGGTGACGGTGGAACCGCTGAGCCCGCTGGACGCCGCGCGGACGCGGGCGCTGGAGGAGCAGGTGGACCACGTGGGCCGGGTGATGGAGGGCATCGCTGAGCTGACGGTCGGTGAGGTGACCGTGGGGGCTCACGCGTAGACAGGCGTCAGGGCTCAGTGGGGCGCGAAGCGGATGGTCACCGTGTCGCCGCCGATGACCACGAAGTCGCCGTTCTCGCACCGGATCACCGCCTCCCGGACCTCTCCGTTCTCGTCGCGCCGCTCCCGGGTGCCGGTGACCGTCCAGGCTCCGCCGTACGGGGGGAGGGGCAGCCGGCCCAGTTGCTCGAACTGCCACTGGCCCGCGGGTACGCACCAGTCGGGGAGGCCGGGCCAGGTTCCGGAGGTGATGCTCAGTGTGCGGTCGGAGGCGCAGGTCAGGAGGACCGACTGTCCGTCCTCCAGGACGAATTCGACGGCTTCCGGCTCTCCCGCACGGCCCTCGGGCCGGTAGAACAGGCCCAGGACCGCGGTGATCCGCGCGCCCGTCAGCCAGTCGGCCTTTCCGTGGCGCGGACGCCCGGTCGGCGCACCGATCTCTCCGCCCGGCATTTCCCTTCCCACCGACATGACCTGCTCCTTCGTTGTGCGCTCAACCACCAGGGTCGCACTATTCCGGGGTAGGACGGCGGGACGGGCGATGTCGTTGCATCCATGACCGGCGAAAGCGCTTTCAGGGCAAGGGGGTTGACGCCTCCTCCGGCTTCCGCGCCTCGATCAGGAAGCGGGCGCTGTGCGCGACGAACGGTCCCTCCTCCTCGATCCGCCGGTGCAGGGAGCGCAGTTGCGGCAGGTAGGCGGCGACGGTGAACCCCGGCACCATCCAGATGACCTTGCGCAGGAAGTGGACGACGGCGCCGATGTCGAGGAACTCGACACGCAGCCGCTCGGAGCGCAGGTCCGTCACCTCCAGCCCGGCGGCCTCCGCGTCACGCCGCGCGCACTCCGGGTCCCGGGCGGCGCGCTGTCCGGGGGACGACGGGCCGAGGAAGTGCTCGACGAGTTCGAACACGCTCTCCGGTCCGACCTGCTGGGAGAAGTACGTTCCTCCGGGGGCCAGCACCCGGGCGATCTCGTCCCACCAGGTCGTCACCGGATGCCGGCTGACGACCAGGTCGAAGGCCCGGTCGCCGAAGGGCAGCGGCGGCTCGTCGGAGTCCGCGACGACGACGGCCCCGCGCGGATGGAGCAGGGCGGTCGCGCGGGCGATGTTCGGCGGCCAGGACTCGGTGGCCACGGTGAGCGGCGGCAGCACGGACGCGGAGGCGAGGACCTCCCCTCCCCCGGTCTGGATGTCGAGCCCCGCGCGGGCCCGCGCCAACCGCTCCGCCATGGCGTGCGCGTACCCCCACGAGGGCCGCTGCTCGGTGGCCCGCCCGTCGAACCACGAGAAGTCCCAGCCGTCGACGGAGGCGGCGTCGGCCTCCGCGACGAGGGCGTCGAAGCGCGCGTCGGAGGAGGAAGGGACGGAGGGTACGGACGATCCGGTCATCAGGCGAGAGTGCCAGCCGCCACGGCCCGGTGCGAACGGATATCGCGTACACAGGTGCGCAGGGTGGGATTCAGGCGGCGAGGCCACCGAACAGGAGTCCGACGAGCGCTCCCGCGATCATGAACGGGCCGAACGAGATGCCCGTCCCGCGCCCGGCGCGCCGCATCAGCATCAGTCCCGTCCCGTACAGCGCGCCGAACAGGAAGCCCGCGAAGCCGCCCGCGAAGAGCACCCCCCAGCCGTACCAGCCGAGTGCCACGCCCAGTGCGAGGGCGAGCTTGACGTCACCGAAGCCCATGCCGTCCGGGTTGATCCGGTGGAGCAGGTAGTAGAAGCCGCCCAGCGCCGCACCCCCCGACAGGGCCGAGGTCCAGGCCCCTCCGTGTTCGGGGAGCAGGGCCGCGCCGCCCAGGAGCAGGGCTGCCGCTCCGGCGAGGGGCAGCGTCAGCACGTCCGGTAGCCGGTGGACACGGCGGTCGACGGCGGCGAGGAGCACGGCGACGGGCGTGAGCAGCAGCCACACCGCGGCCTCGGGCCGGACCCCGGTGGCGGCGGCGAGGGCCACGCAGGCGAGCACCGTGGCGACCGGGGCGGCGACGGCGGGGGCGTAGCCGCCCGGCCGGCCCGGTGCCGGGGGTCGGGATGCCGCGCCTCCCGGGAGCGAGGGGACGGCGGCCACCGCGCACGCCGCGCACCGGGCCTGACCGAGCCAGCCCCTGGCAGGCCCGGTCAGCGCGTGCCCGGCCGGGCAGGCGTCCCGCCAGGGCTCCTCGGGCTCGACGGCGAAGCGGTACGCGGCGCGCGGAAGCAGCAGTCCGGTGGCCGCGCCCCAGAGCCCGGCGACCGCAATCAGTAGGGCGTCCACGGTCCCGACCCTAACGACCCGCCCCGCGACGGCGCACGGGCTCCGGGCGCCCTCGTACCGTTCCGGCCACGGGAGTTACGGTCACTTCCCATGAGGACATGGCGTGACGGCGGCGGCACTCTGACGTTCGAGGCCTTCGAGGCGTTCGAGGCGGGCTCCGGGGTGCGGGACGTACCGCTGCGGGTCGCGGCCTCGTACCGGGCGCGGACGCGTGGGCTGCTCGGCGTGGACGGCGTCGAGGGGGCACTGCTGATCACCCCGTGCGGGGGTGTGCACACCTTCCGGATGCGGTTCACCATCGATGTGGCGTACCTCGACCGGGCGTTCAACGTCCTGGCGGTCCGCACGATGAAGCCCGGCCGGCTCGGTCTGCCGAGGCCGCGCGCCCGCCATGTGCTGGAGGCGGAGGCCGGGGCGATGGGGCGGTGGGGCCTGCGGCCCGGGACACGGGTGCGGGTCACCCGGTCCGACGGCACCGAGGCCTCGCCGCCCGCACGTTGACGGGCCCGCCGGTTCCTTCGCTCACGGCGGTCCCGGGCCCAGCAGCGTCCACGCCCCGTACGCGGCGGAGCCGAGGGCGAGCGCGGCGACGACCGCCGCCGTGCGCGCCGTCGAGCGCAGCCCTGCCAGCGCGACGGCCGGGGGCAGCAGCAGGGGGAAGGCGGGCATCATCAGGCGCGGCCGGGAGCCGAAGTAGCCGGATCCGATGAGCGAGATGACGACGACCGCGATGCCGTACACCAGCACCGGCAGCGGCTGCCGCTGCCGTACGCACAGGAGCACCAGCCATCCCAGCAGCCCCAGTGCGGCGCACAGCCCGAGCGCGGCGGGCAGCGGCAGTCCGGCGATGAACGCGGCCAGCGCCCGGCCGCCGTCGATGCTGTTGCCCCACTGCGCCTGCACGTCGAAGTACGCGAACGGGCCGCCCTCCCGCACGGCGACGAACACCACGTAGGCCAGCCACCCCAGCGGTGCCAGGCAGACCCCCAGCAGCATCCGCGCGTTCCGGCGCAGCAGACCGCGCCTCCCGCCCGCCCGCCACTCCCGTACGAGGACGACGACGGCGGTGAGCGCCAGCGCGGCGATGAGCGCGGCGGCCGAGGGCCGGGTCAGCCCTGCGAGCACGCACAGGGCGCCGGCGGCGATCCAGCGGCCTCGGAGCACGGCGTACAGGGACCAGACGGTGAGCGCGGTGAACAGGGTCTCGGTGTACGCCATCGACTGCACGAAGGCCGTCGGGTACGCGCCCCACAGCGCGGCCAGCACCACCCCGGTCCGCCGCCCGTACAGCCGGTCGCCCACGGCGAAGATCCCCCAGGCCGCGAGGAGCCCCGCCAGCCACGCCACGGCGATCCCGGCGCCCTGCACGGTGAGCGGGGTGACCTCGGCGAGGCCGCGTTCCAGGGCCGGCAGCAGCGGGAAGAAGGCCAGGTCGGGGTGGACTCCGCCGTCGGGGAGCGTGACGGTGTAGCCGTAGCCGTCCTGGGCGATCCGCTGGTACCAGACGGAGTCCCAGCGCCCGCCGAGCAGATGCAGGGCGTCCTTCCCGGCGGCCGACGCCGACACCCAGAAGACGAGGAGCCCGACGGCCCTGACCGCCGCGTAGGCACCCAGCGCGGGGGCGGCGGCGGTGAGCAGGGGCCGGGCGCTGCGGGTTCCGGGCGCCGCCGGGGCGGGGCGCGTCTGCTGATCGGGCATACGGCCGATTATGGGCCCGCTGCCGTGCAGGTCAGCGGGCCGGGCCCGGCGGCGGCCCTCCTCGCGGCCCGCTAACGCCTGCCCCTGACACCGTCGGCGACCACGGCCAGGTCGAGGACGCCTGCCTCCGGGCAGTCGAGGTGTTCGCCGAAGCAGCCGGTATCGGCCGCCTGGCCGTACGCGGGCGCCGGGCAGCCAGACGGTGATCACCCATGCCGGCTGCACACCTGGCGACGCCAGGCTCGCCGAGGTCGACAACCAGTACAGGGCCGGGGAGATCACCCTGGCTCTGCGCAGCCGCGACGAGAGCGCCCGGTTCTTCGGTGACTTCGATGTCCTGGAGCCCGGCCTGGCCCCCCCGACCAGTGGCGGCCTGAACTCGGCGAGTTGCCGGAGACGCAGCTGGACCCCACGGTGCCCTCCTATGCGGGCGTTGGCCGGAGGTAGGCCTCGCAGAGGGGCTCACGGCCGGACGCGAGCATCGCCACGCCCGTCCCCAACCTCCCCAAACTCCCCTCCACGACGGGGTTCGGCGCCATAATGCTCGTGTGCCGAAGGACCAGGACACCGGACTCGGACCGACACGGACACGGACACTGACACGGCGCCAGGAGCCTGGCGGAGGTGGCCGTGCCCACACCACAGGTACTCGATGAGTTGCTACGGCAGCTGAGGCTTCGCGGCAGCCAGGACGCCACATTCGACGTACAGGGGCTCATCGACTGGCTCGGGCGCCAGCTCGACGCGGAGATCGCCCTGGTCGACCGCGCGGGCAAGGTGGAGGCGGCCACCGCCCGGCTCGCGCCGGACGTCCTTGCGGGCGTCCAACCGGCGCTGGCGCAGTTGTCGGGCGGGCAACTGGCTGCTACGGCCTCACAGGTGGGCGTGCTCCATGTGCGGTGCGAAGCGCTGGGCCGGTATGTGCCGCGTCCGGTGCTGGTGGTGAGCAGCCCGTTGCCGTTGTCGCGGGAGTCGCTGTCGCTGGCCTCCCATGCCGGCGCCATGATCGAGGTGTCGCGACGAGCCCGGCAGGCCGACGACCTCGCACTCCGCTATCAGCAGGCTGCGGCACGACTGCGTCTGGCGGTCTTCATGGCCCTGATGGCTGGAGAACTGACGCTGGCCCGCCGGATGACGGCCGGTGCCGTTCCACCGTTGCTGGACGCCGAACGTCTGCGTATCCACCTGCTGCGCTGCCCGCCCTCGGACCGGGAGAGGCTCGTCAACGCCTACCGGGACGCGTCCGGGTACCACGGTCGTGGCTTGATGGTGCGCTGCCCTGTCTACGACGACCATCTCATCTGTCTGCTGCCCGAGGGCCACGACAGCGACGGCGCAGACGGCGGCCTGGCCACTCCCTTGCGTGAGCTGGTGCGCGACAACCCGGACTACGCGCTGGGCATCAGCGCACCCATGCCCTTACCGGGTACTGCGCGGGCCTACGACCAAGCCCGCCATGCCCTGGCCGTCGCCCGCCACACGCCCGCACGGATTGCTGATTTCCATGGCCGGCCACCGCTGGCCGGGCTGCTTCCTGGTCAACAAGCCCTCCTCTGGGCCGGGGCCTTCCTGGAGCCGATCAGGACGGCTCCCCGGCTCACCCTCGACATCACGAGCCTCTGCCTGAACTTCCCCCGCTCCGGTGTGGCGCGGCTGCTCGACGTCAGCCGCAACACCGTCACCGCGCATCTGACGCGCGCCCAGGACGCCCTCGGCCTCGATCTGCAGGACCCTCGCTGCCGCGCCGAGCTCGCCCTGGCCCTGGCGATCACCGACCTCCAGCTGTCCGACGGCGATGCCGTCGCCGAGCCCCTGCCAACGCCTTCGGTGGACAGCCTGCTGTCCACCGACGCGGCCATCACCTGGGCTCGCGCTTTCCTCCGGCCCCTTCAGCTCAGCACGGGCGGAACCGTGCACCAGACCCTGCGCGCCTGGATCGAGGCCGGCACCGATGCCCAGCGAACGGCCCGGAACCTCGGCATCAGCCGCGCTACCGTCCGCGCTCACCTGCGCACCGCCGAACAGCTCCTGCAACGCGGCCTCCTGCCGCCGGGCCCCGGCACCCACGACCTGGTCCACGCGTTCCGCATCATCGACCGTGCACCGTGAACAGTCGCAACCCCCCGGCTGCGCATCGTGCGCATTGCCCGCCGTCCACGGCGCGCCCTAACGTCTGCAACGTCTGCTACACCCGGCCTGCGATTTCGGTCCGCCTGACCAGCGTGCCGCTCCGGCCGTGACGGACACGGACGCACACGGGGCGGGCCGTTGACGGGAACGCGCAGACCATCCGGCCGCCACGGGGGCGGCCGGAACATCAACGGGGGAACCACATGGCCATCCGTACTGCCGGACCACGCCTGACCGCCGCCGCCGTCCTGGGCGCGGCCCTCGGAGCCACACTGGCCGTGGGCACGCTGCCTGCTTCCGCGGCTGCCTCCAACGGCTATGTCAGCGGAAGCGGCAGCTTCCGCAACGACTGGTCCGACGAGACCGTGCACGCCGGCTACTACCCGCGGTCCAACGCCGCCTGCCTGTGGCAGAAGGTTTTGTGGGCAGAGGGCCTCCTCACGAACTCCGAGGTCGACGGCGCCTTCGGCAGCAAGACCACCGCCCGCACCAGATCCCTCCAGTCCCGCTGGGGGATTCCCGTGAGCGGTAAGGCCGACAAGTCCACCTTCAGCAAGGCCGCCGGCCGGCTGACTCGCACCTCCGGCACCACCGCGGACGGCAAGCGGCTGGAGCTCAAGTACCAGGGCGCCGCGCATCACTTCACCGTGCGGCGCAATGAGCTCGGACGGCACGGGTTCTACCTGGACGGCGCGTGGAAGACCGCCACCTACAAACAGCGCACCTGCATCTGACCACGACACACCGCACACCACCGGGAGGAACCCTCATGCGCAAGCGCATCGCGACAGTGCTCGGCGCCGCCGCCGCGGCCTTGATGCTCACCACGACGACGGCAGCCGCGGACACGGTCATCACCGACGACGGCAACTTCATCTACTGGGAGAGGACCTGCAACACGTCGTACGCCGGCACGGTCAGCAAGACCAAGGCGACCACCGGGAAGGGCAACGACGGGTCGTGCGCGGGCGACGCCTGGCTCCGTGTCCTCGGCGACAGCTGGGGCAGCTGGAAGCACGGCTCGACCAGCAAGACCCTCACCAGCCCGAACGGCAAGTTCCGTAAGGCGCAGCACAAGGGCTGCTCCAGCTGCACGGTCTACACCACAGAGGTGAAGTAGCCCGCTCCCCTGACCACTCCACTCAGGCCGGGCGCCTGCGTCGGCTCACGAGCTGCCAGGCGCCCAGGCCCAGGACCAGCACGGAGCCGGCGCCGATCCCGGCGAATCCGATCGCCCGCATCGTGACGTCCTCACGCCCGCCCGCGCCCGTGCCGCCCAGGCCGAAGCCCGCCGCCTCCGCGTCGCCGGCGTACGGCGGGCCCGGCTGCGCCGTTCCCCGGATGCCGACGTTCAGCGTCACGGGGACACTGCTGGGACTTGACGCCCCTGGTGGTGCGGCGGGGCCTCGCTGATGCCCCAGCCGCCGCCCCAGTCGTCGACGACGGCCGCCGGCAGCCAGAGGGCCTGGCGACGGCGGATCTCGCAGAGGGCGAGGCTGTCCAGGTCGACGTGGCGGGGATGCTGATCCCAGAGGACGAGACGGAGCGCGCCGTCACGGTGACGGAGGGAGAGACAGGGCTTTGGCCGCCGGGGCGCCCGTCCACCCGGCGGTTGCGGGAGAACCGCACGGCCGCGTGGCGCGTCAGTACCCTGTGATCTCCGCGGGTGGCCTCGGGGGAAACGACGGAGCGCAGCCGCGCCCGACGTCTGCCGAGCCCCCCACCCGGGAAGTGGATTCCTGACCGAGTGGCACGTCTCAGGGGGAAGACCCATGCCCGACTCGCCGCAGCCCTGGTACACACCGGGCTCGCCGCAGCAGCCCGTACCCGGCAACCCGTACGCCTCGGAAGGGCTTGGACCGCCGCCGCACCGGCGGCGCTTCGGCGGAGCACCGGTCATCGCCGCCGCCGTCGCACTGCTGCTCCTGGCCGTGGGGGGAGGGGTGTACGCCTTCGCCGACCGGGGAGAGGACGGGCCCGCCACCCCCGTGGCGAAGGAATCGTCCAGCCCCTCCGAGCCGAAGGCCCCGCCCCGCTCCCCCACGGGCGGCGCCCCTCAGGCGAAGCACATCCCGACCGCGCGGGAGATCGAGGCCGCACGGAAACCGGGAGACGCGGCGGCGTGGATCGTCGACGACCGGACCGACCTGCCCAACGGGAACCAGAGGCTCTACGACCTGTGGATCGTCGGCGACACCGTCGTCCAAGCGCTGCACAGAAAGGTCGCGGCCTACCGTCTCTCGGACGGCGCCGAGGTCTGGAGCATGCCGCTGCCCACTCCCGTCTGCGAGACACCGGCCAACCCGACGCCCGACGGCAAGGTCGTGCTCGTCCGCAAGGAGAGGCCCGACGGCGGGAGGAACAACCGGTGCAACCACATGCAGATGATCGATCTGAAGACCGGGAAGCCCGGATGGCAGAAAGAACTGCACGAGACCGGTGACGGGGACGACACGTTCATCGTGCACAGCGCCATCAGCGCCGGTACCTTCGCGATCGTCCGGAGCATGAAGGCGACCGCCTACCGTGTCGACGACGGGACCGAGCTGTTCGACATCCCCTGGGAGAACCCGGGGAAGTGCTTCCCCGACGACGTGGCGGGCGGCTCCCGGCTCCTGGTGAAGTCCGACTGCGCGATCGACATCGACCGGAGCAAGAACCACAGCCAGCTCCGCGAGATCGATCCGCTCACCGGCAAGGTCCTGTGGCGTCACCGGACCAGCACCGGATGGAAACTCGGAAGCATGATCTCCGTCGATCCGGTCGTCTTCACCACGGAGAACGCCATGGACCACATCGACGACTGGCGGATCGTGACCCTGGGCCCGGGAGGAAAGCCCGGCATCACCTTCGACGCACGGGGCAAGGGTCTCGACCGGTGCGCCGGGGACGGCAGCGGCGGCGACATCCAGCCCTGTCGCGGCACCGCGGTCGGCAACGGCCACGTCGTCCTGGGCGGCACCGACAAGATCGGCTCGTACGACCTGACCACCGGGAAGTTCCTCTGGGGGGTCAAGTCCGACGAGCTGCGCGAACTGCATGCCCTGCGCGCGGAGAAGGGCAAGGCGGCGCTCGTCTACGAGTCGGCCACCGCGAGTCGCCCCGGCCGGACCTTCCTGATGGGCCCGGGCGCCGCGGGCACGGAGAAGGTACTGCTGCGGCACCCCGCGTCGACGGCGGCGCAGGAGCTCGAGATGTTCGGCGGGCGGCTGGCCTACGCCGACGGACGGGTCGTCCTCACGTCGGCGGGCGTGAACGGCGACGACGACCAGCACGAAGCCCGCATGCTGTCCTTCGCCCCCGGCCCGCCCTGACCGGGGGCCGCCGGAACATCAGAGGTACTGCTGGAACCAGAGCCCCGCGAGGCTCGCGGTGAGAACCCCCGCGCCGTAGCACAGCCCACGGACGAAGTGCCCCGCCGCCGCCCGGCGCTGGGCGTGCGCCCAGCGCCGCAGGCGGCCGGTCCGGGCAGGGGTCGTCGGGTGCGCGGGCGTGATCGGGGTCGGGGGCGGGGTCGAGGTCATGATCGGGGTCGTGTTCACACGGGGCATGTCGGTCCTCCGGGCAGGAAGAAGGGAGCCCTCCGGGGCACATCGGCGCCCGGCGGGCTCCCTTCGGTTCTGGTTACGGGGCTTCAGCGGCTCGTGAAGTCGCGCAGGTGATCGGCCAGCCGACGATCCGGGCGGCTCAGTATCGGGCTGCTCCCCTCTCCCGCGAGCCGGTCCACCTCCATCTCCAGCAGCCCGGTGGGGGGCGTACTGGCGTCCGAGCCGTTCTTCCGCACGTAGGTGGCGACCGTCTCCAGGCATCCGAGGAGGACGTCGTCGATGCTCTCGGCGCCGGGGCGGGAGTCGGTGACCTCGTGCCGCCAGTGCGCGGCCTCACGGTTCTCCCCCAGGGAGAGGTGATGCAGATGCAGGCAGTACGCGGAGACGCGGTGCCCGGCTCCGGCCGCGAGCTGCCACCAGAACTGCGCGCTCTGCGGGTGTCCCGTCAGATGCAGGAGGCACGCGAAGACCGCGGCACCCTCGACGTCGAAGGCCGTCTCCGGCGGCGGCACCGCGAGCTTGTCGATGTGCCCCGCCGCGCCGGGCGCGTTGATCATCCACCGGCAGACGGTGTTCAGCCGGTGCCCCGCCTGGGCGGCCCTGGCGGTGTCGGTCGCCGGCGCGGACCGGCCGACGTCGGCCGCCAGCCGGCGCAGTGCCGCCCCTACGTCGAATCCCGTGGGGTCGGTGACGGTGACGCGTGCCCGTTCCAGGGCACCGTCGATCGTGGCGCTGGTCGCTGCTGTCACTGTCCTCCCTCGTCTCCCTGCTTGGCCCGTGTGCGTACGGGCAGTCCCAGCTTTCTCCCCAGGCGCTCCTTCGCCCTGCGGCAGTGGTAGTTCACGGTGCGGTCGTCCAGACTCATGAACCGTGCGATCCGGTTGGTCGGGTAGCCCAGGAGATAACGCAGGACGACCACCGTGTACTGCCGGACCGGCAGTTCCGATATCGCCTCGTACAGACCGATACGGCTCTCGGCGAGCTCGAGTTCGCCCCGCAGCACCCGGAGGTCCCGTTCGATCTGCCCGTTGATGATGTAGGCCGGATCCCGGCCCTCCCGCGCAAGTCGCCGGGTGACGTGACGGTGCAGCACCGCGAGCGTGCGTCGCTCCAGTTCGTCCTCCTGGAGCAGCCCGTCCCAGACGGCGTGGATCTCCAGGAAGACCTCGTGGACGATGCTCTCCGCCGAGGGCCTCGTGCCGCAGTGGATCTCCGCGTACGCGTGGAAGAACTCCTGGTGACTGAGGACGAACGCCTCGAAGTCCAGCGGCAGCGCGAGCGGTTCGTCCACATCACGACTCCTGCCGTCCGCGGTTCGCCCGCTTTCGCGGACGTCGTCATCGCGCATGGAGACCTCCGGCACACAGCGCTCTGGTGGGCACAGCACTCTTCACGGGATTCCTCTTCGTTGAGGGGCACCGACTACCGGTGCCTGCGGCCCGGTTGGCTTCTGGTCCCCACTCAAGCGAATTCGAGCCCACAGGACTCATACGTAGTCAGAAAAATTAACCGGACGTGCTCATTCAGCTATCGCGCGCAAGATCCACAGTCGACACAGGTCACTTCGTGGCATCCGTGAGCAGGCGCAATCCCCCAGCCGTACGGACCGCACATGAGTACGCGCCCCCTGCGACTGTGGCGCAGGACACAGCCCGCACCACAGGGGTCCGGAGGAAGCCCGGCCCGGGGAAACCGGGCCGGCCCGAGGGACTGCCCTCCCCCTCCCCCTCCCCCTCCCCCTCCCCCTTACCGGTCGAGGTTTTCCACAGGCCGACGCAGCGTCCACACCCTCGCGGCATCCTCTCCCCCATGACGGGGAACCTTCAGCACTTCGCCCGATGGGGCATTCTGCTTACCCGGGAAGCCATCGCAGCCGGATCGAGCGAACGACAGTTGATCCGGTCGCTGCACGCAGAGCGCTGGCAGCGCGTCGTACCCGGCGCCTGGGCTGCGCCCGGCACCGAGCTGACGCCGTGGGTGAGGGCCCGCGCCGTGCAGATACTCCACCCGGGCCACACCCTCAGCCACCGCGCGGCGGCCTCGCTCCACCTGATCGAACTACTCCGCGAGGCCGTGGAGTTCACCGACCCGGACAGCACCACCGGCAGGCGCCACGGTTTCCCGGTGCACCGTACGCCGCTCACCCCCGCCGAGATCCGCACACACCGCGGACTGCGGTCCACCATCCCCCTGCGCACCCTGCGCGACCTGCTCCTGTCGGGCCCGAGGGACGAGGCGCTGGTCGCCGTGGACTCCGCGCTGAGCACCCGCACGGTGAGCGGGGTCCGCCGGACGCGCCTGGTCACCCCCGACCTGCTGGCGACCGTCTGCGCCACACACCCCACCCGGCACCACGGCGTACCGCGTGCGCGGGCCTGGCTCACACTGGCTGATCCCCGGAGCGGCTCACCCGCCGAGACGGTCGCCCGGCTGCGGATGCACGACGCCGGCCTGCACCCGGTCAGCCAGGCTGAGCTGCTGACCCCGGCGGGCCGCCGGATCCGGCCCGACTTCCTCTTCCTGCGGGAGGGCGTGGTGGTGGAGATCGAGGGCTACGCCTACCACGGGAGCCGCGACGCCCACCGCCGCGACCTGGACCGCTTCAACGCCCTGAGCGCCTGCCCCGGCGTGCGGCTGATCCTCCGGTTTCCCGCCGCGACGGTGTTCCGGACGCCTGACCGCATGATCGACGAGATCCGCACGGCCCTGATGAGTTGACCTCACTCATCCCGTCAGAGGGAAGCTACAGACACCCATATGGGACATTCAGGGCTGTTTTCCGTCCGTGTTCTCCCAACGACCAGGGCCTCTCTCACGGCGGGACGGCTATGCCGGCTGCGCGCAGGTGCGCCTCGATCAGGGTGTTCAGCCGGGCGATGGACGGCGCCTGGTCCTCCCCGTGGTGGTTGACGAGGCCGTAGCGGGAGGCGGCGTCGGCCTGGTCACCGAATTCGGTGGGCATCGTCAGCAGCGCGTGGTGGGTCAGCAGCTTGTCGGCCGTCCTGGACGCCAGCTCCTCGATCCGCGGATCGTCCGGGTCCCAGGACCTGGCCTCCCACCCGTGCTTGGTCAACTCGACGGCCTCGGGGTCGGCCAGCGAATCCTCGAGCCGGGCGAGGAAGGTGCCGAAGATCTCCGGGACCAGTGCCCGGGTCAGTACGAGAGCCTCCCGTTGGCAGGACACGTAGTCATCGCCGAAGCCGAGCTCGGCGAGCCGGGCCAGGACGGCGCAGGCCCGGTCGGGCAGCAGGGCACGGTCGCCGTGGTCGAGACGGTGCAGCCTGTCGCGCCGCGCCGTCAGCTCCTCGATCCGCTCGGTGAGCTGCTGATGGACTGCGTCCAGGGTGGCGGCGAATTCCTCGGGACCGGCGTCGAGCAGGTCACCGACCTCGGCCAGCGGCACACCGGCAGCGGCCAGGGTCCGGACCTGGACCAGGCGGAACAGCTCGCCCGATCCGTAACGGCGGTAGCCGGAACTGTCGCGCTCCGGCTCGGCGACCAGGCCGAGCCGGTGGTAGTGCCGCACGGTCTTGATCGTGACGCCGACGTATGCCGCCGCTTGACCGATCGTCAGCCCTTCCGTCATCGGCTCAGCACACCTCCGGAACGTGAGCGGCTGCGGGTCCGCGAACCGCGTCGGCCGGAACGTCATCCGGCCGTCGACAAGGCGGGGTGAGGATACGGCCTCGGGGAACATCGGTACAGCGGTCGGCGCATGTCAGCTCGCGCTGGAGGTCGCGTTGGAGTTCGCGCTGGAGTTCGCGTTGGAGTTCGCCGGCGGCGGTGAGGGGCTGCACCATGAACTTCAGGGTGGACAGCAGCTCGCCGGAGCGCGCGGGGCGGTCGGTGAGGTCCATCGCGGACGGCGATCCGGATGCGGCCGGCCCCGCGTGGCGCGGGGCCGGCCGTGTGCCGTGGGTCAGGAGAGGGGGTGCAGCCAGTGGGCCTCCAGTTCCCCCTCGACCAGGTCCGCGATGGCGGCGAAGTACGTCTGCATGAACGGTTGCGAAACGTGCGCCAGCAGGTGGGCGCCGGAGGACCAGCGCTCGTAGAAGGCGAAGGCGCCCGGCTGGTCCGGCGTGGTGTGCACCACGTACTGCTCGCATCCGTCCTCCTTGCGGGTGAGGCCGATGATCGCCTGGATCTCGCCCAGCATCCGGCCCTCCCTGCCCGCCTTGGCCCGGGCGTATCCATATACCGCGACCGGCGTGTCCGAGGCGAGGATGGCGGCGGGGATGAGGCCGTCGGGTGTCGTGTCGTCAGTGCTCATGAGGTCCTACTCCGTCATGGTCGGTTCCGCCGGTGTTGATGGCCGGCCATCGGAGTGTAAAAGTTGACGTTAACGTCAAAGGCAAGTCCGGGGGCGAACCCCGGGACGGCCCGACAGGAACCGGGACCCAGCGGCATGCGGAGCAGAGGGAGCGACGGGATGCGAATCGGCGAGGTGGCATCGGCCGCGGGAGTGAGCACGCGGGCGCTGCGCTACTACGAGCAGCAGCAGCTCATCGCGTCGAGCCGCAGCCCAGGCGGGCAGCGGCTCTACACCCCGGACACGGTCGATGGAGTGCGGTGGATCCAGCTCCTCTACGCTGCCGGGCTGAGCAGCCGGATGATCGTGGAGTTCCTGCCGTGCGTGCACACCGGTATCGCCGGCCCGAAGATGATCGCCCGGCTTCGCGCGGAGCGGGACCGCCTCGACGATCACATGCGGGACCTTGCCGCCACGCGAGCCCGACTGGACTCTGTCCTCACCGCCGCCGAGTTCGGCGCGACACGGCCGGCCGGCGAGGCCGCGGAGGTCTGAGGCTCGACCAGCACGCGCACGCCTTGGCCCGGTGCCCAGGCCGAGCGCCCCGAGCTGGTCCTCCATGCTGTCGCGGTACGCCTGGTGAATGGTGCCGCGCTTGCCGTGGCAGACGTCGAGGGCGAGCTTGTGGCGGGACTCCTCCCCGGTGAGCTGCCGGTTCATCTGGCGGCGGCAGGTGTCGTCGACCGGGTCGATCACCGCGCCAACCGCTGTACCGATGTTCCCCGGCCGGGATAGCGCGCACCAGTTCCCTGTCACCGGCTGCCGAGGGGCGTAGGACGCCTGCGGCCCGTGCCGGTCACCCTCGCTCGCACCAGGGGTTGACCTTGACCTTGGGTCAAGGCCGCAGGCTCTTCGTACGGCCGCTCGTAGGGCCGGGCAAGGCCGGACAGCACCAGGGCCGCCGTACGGAGACATGTCTGTGAAAGGGAGATCATCATGGGGACCAGCACCATCGGTTTTTCCGAAGCCGGGCTGCGCCGACTGCACGAGGTGCTGGCACAGCATGTCGAGTCCAAGAGGATCCCCGGCCTCGTCGCGCTGGTCAGCCGAGGTGACCACACGCATGTCGAAGCGATCGGGACGATGCGTCATGACGGTGGCCCGCCGATGCGCCGGGACACGATCTTCCGGATGGCGTCCACGTCCAAGCCCGTCACGATGGCAGCCGCGATGGTCCTGCTCGACGAGTGCCGGCTTCGGCTGGACGACCCGGTGGACCGGTGGCTGCCCGAACTCGCCGACCGGCGGGTGCTGAAGCGGCCCGACGGGCCGCTGGACGACACCGTGCCGGCCCGGCGGCCGATCACCGTACGGGACCTGCTGACCTCCACGTTCGGGCTCGGAGTGGACTTCGAGTCGATGGCTTCTCCGATCAGGGCCGCGACCTTCGAGCGACTCGACTACAGCGTGGCATCCGGGCCCGCGCCCGAGCCGGACGAGTGGATGCGCCGCCTCGGCGAGTTGCCGCTCCAGTACCAGCCCGGCACACGGTGGCAGTACGACCTCAGCAACGAGGTGGTCGGCGTGCTCGTCTCCAGGGTCGCGGGGAAGCCGTTGGAGACCTTCCTGCGCGAACGCGTCCTCGACCCGCTGGGGATGGAAGACACCGGTTTCCACGTACCCGCCGACAAGATCGACCGGCTGCCGCCCCTGTACGGGCCGGACCCGCAGACCGGCGAGTTCGCCGTATGGGACGAGGCGGCAGGGGGAAGGTCCAGCGCGCCTCCCGCGTTCCAGGGTGCCGGCGGGGGGCTCGTCTCCACCGCCGACGACTACCACGCCTACTTCCGGATGCTGCTGAACCACGGGATGCACGGGAGCCGGCGGATCCTGTCCCGGGCCGCCGTGGAGCTGATGACCACCAACCGACTCTCTGACGGGCAACTGGCGGCGCGGGAAGCGATGTTCAGCAACGTCGCCCACCTGTCCTCCGGCCAGGGAGCGAGCGGCGGTTGGGGCTTCGGGATGGCGGTGCGCACCTCGCGCGACGACTACGCGCCCATCGGCCAGTTCGGCTGGTTCGGCGGTTCCGGCACCACCGCCTATGCCGACAGGGCCAACCAGCTCACCGGAGTCCTGCTCACCCAGGTCGGACTGTCCACCCCGGATTCACCGCGCGCCATGAACGACTTCTGGACGACGGTCTACCAGGCCATCGACTGACGACGGGCCCGGCCGCCACTTCGCGGCCGGGGTCAGCGGGGGGCTCGTGGAGAACGAAGCCGCCGCGTCACTGCGGGAGGAGGACCCACGACTTCACCCCCTGCTGGGGTGGCCGGGCCTCGGCGATGCCCCAGTCGCCGCCCCAGTCGTCGACGACGGCCGCCAGCAGCCAGAGCGCCTGGCGGCGTCGGCCCTCGCAGAGGGCGAGGGTGTCCGGATCGGCGTGACGGGGGTGCTGGTCCCACAGGACCAGGCGGAGGGCGCCGTCCCGTTCACGGAGCGAGAGGTAGAGCTCACGGCCGGGCGTGAGTGCCGCGTTGACGGCGATGAGCTCGGTGACAGCTTGCAAGGCGGGCCACGCATGGGAGCGCAGCCCGTACGCCGACAGGGCCGCCGCGACCGCCCGGCGCCCGACCGCCGCGCTCCGGGGGTCACCGGGCAGGGTCAGGCTCAGGACGAGCCCTGGATGCGGGCGAGCTTTGGACCGGAGGTACGGAGCGGCCCCGGAAGCGGGGAGGAGAGCCCGCGCAGGGCAGAGGGCGGCGCGCTGGAGTGGGGGTGGGTACGGGTGCATGGCTGACTCCCTGGAACGGATGGCCGAGTTGGCAGTTGTCGCCGCTGCGGTCGAGCTGTGGCCTGTCTCCCTGACGCGGCCCTGCCCCTCCCAGGGCAGGAGGTACGGGCAGGGCCGCGCGATGCACTTCGGCTTGGCGCAGCGTGTGCGGTGCGTCGCTCACGGTAGCCCTCATCTGGCACAGATGTCTTCACTCCAGAGGCAATTGCCTCCCATCGGGTGGACTGGGTCTCCCTTTCAGCGGCAGACTGTGCCTACCGTTGGCGGAAGAAGAGGCCCATGCCGAGCAGTTCCACCCCTACCGAACGGCAACGGCGCCTCGGCGCCGAACTCCGGAAAATGCGCACCGCAGCCGAAGCAACAACCGCTTACGCAGCAGGCCTGTTGGGCGTCGACAGGACGAAGATCTCCAACATGGAAGTCGGCGTCCGACCCGTGGCGCCCGAGCGTGTACGCACACTCGCCTGCAACTACGCGTGCTCCGACGACCGTTACGTCGAAGCCCTCGTGGGCATGGCCGAGCAGCGCGAACGTGGCTGGTGGGAGCAGTACCGGGGAACGCTCCCGTCGGGCATGCTGGACATCGCCGAGCTCGAATGGAACGCCGTACGCATCCGGACCGCCCAGACTGTCCACCTTCCGGGCCTGCTCCACACCGACGCGTACGCACGAGCGGTGTTCGGCGCCGTACTGCCCCCGCTCTCACGGCTGGAGATCGAGCTGCGCGTGACCCACCGCATGGAAAGACAGCGAGTACTGGACCGCGAGCATCCGGTCGACTACGTCGGTTACGTGCACGAAGCGGCTCTACGCATGCAGTTCGGTGGCCGGGAAGTCACCCGGGAACAGCTCACATACCTCTGCGAGGCTACGGAGCGCAGGAACATCGACTTGCGGGTGATTCCGGTGGAACGGGGAGCATTCCCGGGCGCGGGTCACGCGCTCCTGTACGCGCATGGCGTCGTACCCCAACTGGACACAGTGCAGCTGGATTCCGCACACGGACCGGAGTTCATGCACGCCGAAGCACAGCTCGCCAAGTACCGAGCCCACCTCGACTGGATGGAGGAAGCCGCACTGGGTGCCCCCGAGTCACGCGACTTCATCCACGCCGTCGCACGTCAACTTTGAGGAGTCTCACCATGGTCGAAATCAACTGGGAAGACCCGTACTGCGGTGAGGGAAACAATTGTTTCCGCCTCGGGACGGATACCGAAGGCAATGCGTTCATTGCCGTTCTCGGCCAGGAGGATCGTTACCTCACGGACAGCCGCGAGGCCCTCCAGCAGATGATCCGGGACATCAAGGCCGGCAAGGCCGATCACCTGCTGTAGACCGCAGCCGTACCCCCACCGGCCGGGCGCCTGCGACGGCCCAGAAGCTGCCAGGCGCCCGGGCCGAGATCGGTCTCAGATCGATGCCATCCACTCGGCGGCACGATGAATCCGCGGCTGGGCCGCCGAGCACGAGGCCTACATCTGAGTCCAGATCGCGCACCGATGAGTTTCCCGCGCCGCGCCGGTCTGTACACGTGAGACCGACTCACGGAAGGCCGGCACCATGCGGAAACTGATCTACGGCATGAACGTGACCCTGGACGGCTACATCGCCGCGCCCGGCGACGACATCGGCTGGAGCCTGCCCAGCGACGAGCTGTTCCAGTTCTGGTCCGACCAGTTGGAGGCGACCGACCTGTCGCTTTACGGGCGCAAGCTGTGGCAGACGATGAGCTCCTACTGGCCGACCGGCGACCAGCAACCCGACGCCAACCCGGCGGAGATCCAGTTCGCACGCCGCTGGCGGAACATGTCGAAGGTGGTGTTCTCCTCGACGATCGACAAGGTCGACTGGAACACCCGCCTGGTCGCCGGCAACGCGGTCGCCGAGATCACCCGGCTCAAGGCCGAGGACGGCGGCCCGATGGACATCGGCGGCGCGACGCTCGCGGGGGCGGCCGTGCGGGCCGGGCTGATCGACGAGTACGTGCTGGCCACCGCGCCGGTCTTGGTGGGCGGCGGCACGCCATTCTTCACCGCGCTGGACAACTGGGTGAACCTCAACCTGGTGGAGACACGGACGCTTCCCTGCGGCGTGATCCTGACCAGGTACGAGACGAGGCGGTGAGCGACCTTCCTGAATGATCAGCGCCTCAGGAAGGACGCCCCCGGCCCTCAGCCAGCAGTCCGCTGCGATGGTCGAGTGCAGCGAGAATCGAAACGCTGCAGGACCTCACCATTGCTCCGCTCCCTCTACGAACTGCCGGTGCGCTGGAAGGTGATCTCCACACGGCGGTTCTTCTTACGACCGTCTTCGGTGTCATTGCTCGCGATCGGGTACTGCTCGCCGTAGCCACGGATCTCGAAGGTGACGTTCGGGAGGCCCGGGGAGAGGACGCCCTGCACCGCGTTGGCCCGCTCCTTGGAGAGGACGTCGCCATGGGCGGAGGTACCGAGGTTGTCGGTGAAGCCGAAGACCCGGACCTTGGAGGCGTTCTGGTTCTTGATCTCCGCCGCGATCGCAATGATTCGGGCGTTGGCCTCACCGCTGAGCTTCGCGCTGTCCTTACCGAAGAGGACCTCGGCCTGGAGGGCGAAGGTGATGTCCACGTTGGTGTCCTCGCGGCGCTCCTCGCCGCCCATGTCCTCGACGACCGACTTGATGTCGAGTACGCGGATATCGCCGAGGGTCGCTCCGTCACCGAGCATCAGCCCGGGCGAGTTCGCGTCGACCTCTACGGGCGGCGCGGCGGAGGGGACGGCGTTGGGGTCATCGTCCGCTGTAGCGGGGGCCGCTCCCCAGAGAGTCGACGTACCGAGGACGACCGCCACAGCGGCGGACAGGCCGACACGGCACCGGAGTGCGCTTCGGGGCGTGGCTGGCGTGGGGGTCGGTGGCTGCATGAGGGCCATCACCCTGTGATCTTGATCGTCGCGGTGGGCATGGTCGGGATCTGGAAGTCGACGTCGGTGGTCCCTGCGGGCGGCGCCGGGAATTGGACGAAGAACGGTGCGGTTCCTCCGGGCGTGACACCTGTGGTGAATTTTGTGCAGAGGCACCTGCCGTCCGTGTCCCGAAGTACCAGGTAGCGCTTCTTTCCCGCCTGATCAACCAGAGAAGCACCGGCAACAGACGCCCCGTTGGTGGCCATCTCCTCCTCAGTGCCCTGCCATCCCTCCGCAGCAAACTGTCGCTTTGAGCCGTTTGTCACGGAGCCTTTCACGGTGACGAAGCCACCGGAATCCCGCTCGGCAGAATTGATGACCAGGTCGATCTCCCCTGGCCCCTTCACGCTGGCGAGCACTTCCGACACGTCAGCGCTCTCCTGCCCGTCGGGGGTGGTCGGATTCTTCGCCGCCGAGGCGTTGGGCTGCTTCTGCTCGCCCTCCGGCTGATTGTCCTGGCCGTCGTCGCCTCCGCAAGCTGTCAGGACGACAGCCATGGCTACGGAAGCGGCGGCTACCGAAGTCCCCTTGCGGTGAATCCGGGTCATGGCTGCACGCATCTGCGTGGTCCTCTCGGTGTCAGTCATCTACTTGTCGGCCAGGTGGACGGAGAACAGGTCTGCCAGGTCGGGCAGCAGGTCAAGGTTTTCCGGGTCGATACGGAAGTCTTCTTCGTCATCGCAGACGACTTTGTGCGGTTGCTGCTTTTCGCCCTCGTCCGTGTCCCCTTCGCTATCCTCCTGCGAAGGACTCGGCGTGGGGCTCGGCGGAGGATCTGTGTCTTCTTCGAGACGGCAGCGCGGCTCGATCACCGCTCTGGCGGTTGCCTGGGCCTTCTTCGTCTCGGTGCCGGGGATAACCGAGCTACCGACGCTCTGGTTGGTCTCGACCGTGACCGTGTAGGACGCCTCGGGCCAGTCGTCCGAGCCGCAGGAAATCTGGTGGGCGCCATTCTCGGCCGCAAGTCGGCCGGCTGCGGAGCACGACCCCGCTCCGATGTCCCGCCCACTGATCAGGTCGTCCCATTCTTCAAAATCGAAGCCCCTCGGCCAACTCCACTCGCCACGCGCGTCCAGTGCCGCCGCAAGCGCGGCCGCATCGGCGGCTGTCTGGGCCTCGTTCTTTTTCATCGAGGCCTGACCGATAGCGAAGAAGGCGAACGCGAGGAAGAGCAGCCCTGCCACTACGGCGATATATACAGGGAAGGCCTGCCCTGCCTCACGAGCCCGGCTGTCTGCCATCAGCCACCCGTGATCTTGCCTACCTGAGTGGTGAGCGCACCGGCAATGGCGCTCCCGAGGTTCGTGGTCATGATCACCAAGATGATCGCCACGACCACCACAATGATGCCCAGGTACTCCACCGCCCCCTGCCCCCGGTCTCGGTCCGCCCGTACCTTCATGCGCTCGACGGCGGTGTTCGCCCAGACCTTGGCGTTGACGGAAGCCTTCAGCATCAGCTTGCTCATGGTGTTCCCCTCCGGGTTCGGCCGGCCGGTTGCCGGACGATGCGTAAGACTTGGTGGTGTCGCTCCCGTTCCCGGCTTCCTCCAGGCCGGTGCCGTTTGCGACGTATGAAACGTTAGGCCGGACACCCGGCCCACCGCAGGCCCTCGGGGCCCAAAACCGGGACCGAGGCCGAGATCCGACCCGTGGTCCCGCCTTCGGGCCCGCTCTCCCCCGTTCAGCCATGTCGGTCCGTCCCTCTCGCCCCAGGCTGCTCGGCCGTGTTCTCGTCGGCGCGGCAGGTGGCAGTGCTCCGGTGGTCGCCGGTCCCGGACACGACGAGTTCCATGGGCTCCGCCTCCCTCGAACTTCGGCTGCACCGACTTCTGTTGGGGATCCTCTCCCCCACATGGCTTCCTTCAGCCGAAGACTGTGCCACAACGGGTTGCAGTCGCGAAAGGGCTCCCCGAGGGGCGGGACGCGGGGCGGCGCACAGGGGTGAGGGGTTCCGTGTCGCCCGGTTCCGGAGCTGGGCCGGTGGGACGTCGTTCGGCACTCCGCGACCTCCTTTCGGGTCTGATGAGGACGGGTCTCGCGTCACCGGCACGGGCTGCACGGGCTCACTCCCCCGTCAGGGAGACGAAGTCGGTCCCGGAGCCGAGGAGCATGGCGGCGCCCATGAGGAGCACGGTCGCCGGGATCATGAAGGTGGTGACCATCAACGTCGCCTTGGGGACGGCCTTGGCTGCCCTGCGCCGGGCGTTCTGCGCGTCGGTGCGGCGCATGTCGTTCGCGATGGCGATGAGGGTGTCCACGATCGGGGCCCCGAGTTCCTCACCCTGCTGGAGTGCGGTGACGAACATGGCGACCTGTTCGGAGTCGTTGCGTCTGCGCAGTTCGTCGAAGGCCTGGCGGCGGCTGACGCCCATGTCCATCTGGCGCAGGGTGATGCGCAGTTCGTCGGCCCAGGGGCCGGTGTACTTCTCCGACACCCGGTCCAGTGCCTGCCGGAAGCCGAGTCCGGCGGAGACGACGACGGCGAGGACGTCCAGGAAGTCGGGGAGCGTGCGGTCGATGTCGTCCCTGCGCTTGCGGACCGCCGCCCAGATGCCGACCTCGCCCCAGAAGAGGCCGAAGGCGACCATGAGGAGGGCCATGAGGTACTGGGCGCTGGTGAGCATCGCGAAGGCCGCGAAGGCGCCGAGGGCGCTGTAGACGGCCCGGCGGGCGGCGTAGCGGTCGATGGTGAGGCCGCCGGGGTTGCCGGCCATGTCGATCTTGCGGCGCTTCTCGTTGACCTTCCTCGCGCCCATCAGGCGGAGCACGAGGGGCGCCCAGCGCATGCCGAGCCGGTCCAGGCCGGAGCCCACAGCGGTGGTGCGGGTCGCGCCGACTTCGAGGGCGAGGGCGAGGTCGTCGGGGAGGGCGGCCTCGGCCCGGTACATCCGCACCCCCTTGAAGATGCCGAACACGCTGAGGCCGACCACGAGGGCGAGCAGCAGTTCCATATCGGTCGGTCCCCTCCTCAGATATCGATCTTGGAAATGCGGCGGATGCCGATGAACCCGACGGCGTAGAGCCCGAGCGAGATGATGACGACGGTCTGGCCGATGAACGACCCGGTCATCCGGTCGAGCGCGCCGGGCATGATCGAGTTCACCAGGAGCATCGCGCCGACGCCGATGGCCGGGACGGCGTACGCGGTGGCGTTGATCTGGGAGAGCTGGGTGCGGACCTCGCGCCGGGTCTCCTTGCGTTCCTCCAGGGTGACGGTGAGGTTCCGCAGCGAGGACACCACCTGGCCGCCTGCCCGGTTGGAGAGGATCAGGGTGGCGACGAGTACGACCAGTTCGCGGGAGGGCAGGCGGGCGGCGAGTTCGTCGAGCGCGTCGTCGAGCGTGCGGCCCACTCCGAGCTGGTCGGCGACGATGCGGAGTTCCTCGCCCGCGGGTGCTTCGAGTTCGTCGGCCGCCATCGCGATGGACGTACGCAGGGAGAGCCCGGCCTGGGTGGCGTTGGCCAGCACCCGGGAGATCTCCGGCAGCTGGCTGATGAAGGCCTCGGTGCGCTTGGCGCGGTGCCAGTTCAGGAAGGTGTTGGCGCTCCAGACCCCGGCGAGTCCGGCGAGCGGGCCGAAGAACGAGGCCAGGACGGACGCTGCGATCAGCCACAGGGCCGCGACCCCGGCCAGCACGTAGACGAGGTATTCGCCCGGGGTGACGTCGAGCCCGGTGGCCGCGAGCTTCAGCTCGATCCTCTTGCCGGTCTTCGTGCGGCGCAGCCTGCGGTCGAGGCCCCGGAAGCGGCGTTGCGGGCCCTTGTCGATCTGCCCGGTCGAGGTGAGCCGGTCGACGAGTGCCTCGCGCTGTGCCTTGCCCGAGGTGTACGCGTGCAGGCCCAGGACGCCGAGTACACAGCACAGCAGCGTGACACCGAGGGTGAGCGGTGCGAGGTTGTCCATGTCGGGTACCTATCTGGCCTCTCGGGTGGCGAGGTGTTCGTCGGAGGACGCGACCCCGAAGGCCTGCGGGACCGGCTGTCCGGCCATGTACAGCCGGTCGGCGATGCGTCGTGGGAGCGGGAGGGCCTGGAACTCGCCTTGTATCACGCCGTCGGCGTCCATCGGCCGGGCGTTGAACCGGGCGACGGTGACGATTCTGTAGGGGTCACGTCCGTGTGAGTCGAGCACGGCGATCTCGGTGACCTTCCTGGCACCGTCGGCGTGCCGGGTCAGCTGGACGATCACGTCCACGGCGCTGTTGATCTGGTCGTGCAGCGCCTCGAAGGGGATCTTGATCTCGGACATCGACGCGAGGGTCTGGAGGCGCATCAGCGCGTCCTCCGCGCTGTTGGCGTGGACGGTGGCGAGCGAGCCGTCGTGGCCGGTCGACATCGCCTGGAGCATGTCGAGTGATTCGCCGCCCCGGACCTCACCGACGACGATGCGGTCGGGGCGCATGCGCAGGGAGTTGCGCACCAGGTCGCGGATGGTGACCTGGCCCTTCCCCTCCACGTTCGCGGGACGGGACTCCAGCCGGATCACGTGGTTCTGCTGGAGCTGGAGCTCGGCGGAGTCCTCGATGGTGACGATGCGTTCGTGTTCGGGGATGAGTCCGGAGAGCGCGTTGAGCAGGGTGGTCTTGCCCGTACCGGTGGCCCCGGAGACGATCACGTTGAACTTGGCCTGGACGAGGCCGGCGAGCAGCAGCAGCATCTGCTGGTCCAGCGAGCCGAAGCCGATCATCTCCTGGAGGGTGAAGGACCGGGGGAAGCGTCGGATGGTGAGCGTCGCGCCGGTGAGGGAGAGCGGTGGAATGATGACGTTGACGCGCTCACCGCTGGGCAGGCGGGCGTCGACCATCGGGTTGGCCTCGTCCACGCGGCGGTTGACCGTGGAGACGATGCGTTCGATGGTCTGCATGAGCTGCTCGTGGCTGGCGAAGCGCATCGGGAGCTGCTCGACCCGGCCCGCCCGTTCGACGAAGATCTGGTCGGGTCCGTTGACCATGATCTCGGTGATGGAGGCGTCCTCCAGCAGGGGTTCGAGGACGCCGAGTCCGAGTGCCTCGTCGACGACGCGGCGGATGAGCTGGGCGCGTTCGACGGTGGAGAGGACGGGGCCCTCGCGGCTGATGATGTGGCCCAGGACGCGTTCCAGGCGGGCCCGGCGGTCGGCGGCGGCCAGCGAGGACATCTCCGCGAGGTCGATCTCCTCGAGGAGTTTCGCGCGGTACGTGGCGACCAGGTGGCCGTCCTCCCGCCCCCCTCCGCGCTCCTCGGGGGCGGTGATGCGTGCCCGCAGGCTCATGGGTGGTACTCCTCGGTTCGGGTGGGTGCGCTCAGTCGCGGGGCATGGCGGCGGACTTCTCGACGGTCCGGCCGCCGAGCAGACCGAGCAGGACGTCCGGGACGGTGACCGTCACCCGCACCGTGACCGTGTCGCCCCCGGACGGCGCCGAGATGCGGGCGCGTTCGGCGACCCAGCCGGTCATGGACGCCCTCCCGACCCGTGCGTAGGACCCGGCCACCTCCTCCTGGGCGGCGGTGCGCGCGGCGGCTCTGGCCGCGGTGCCCGCCTGCTGCGCGGTGTAGGCGATCAGGCCGAGCTGGATGCCGGCGAGTCCGATCAGGAGGAGGACGGGGAGGAAGCCCAGGTACTCGATGGCGGTCGAGCCGCGGTCCCTGTCCCGGCCGTCCCGGCCCCTGCCCCGCTGCGGCGGTCCGGCCGCGCGTGGGACGCGTAAGGGTGCCATGGCGCGTCACTTCCCTTCCGCGGCGGCGCCGGCCGTCGCCGTGACGGGGATGGGGAGGCCGACGAAGCCCGGGAAGAGCACGGGGGCCTCCAGCCTCACGGTGGCCGTGACCATGTCGTCCCCGGCACCGCAGTCGATGGCCGCGGACCCCTCCCAGGCGCTGGGGAGCCGTTCGTGCACGGCGGCCGCACAGCTGCCCTGGAGGTCCCCGGCGCCCGCCGCGACCGCGTCCCGTACGCCCTCGTCCGCCGCGCCGCTCGCCAGGGTGAACGTGTAGCCCACGAGCACTGCCTGCCAGAGCAGCACCAGGGTCACCAGGATGATCGGCACCATCCCCGTGAACTCCACGCTGATCTGGCCGCGGTCGCCTCCGCGCCGTGCCCGTATCCGGCCCGGTCCTCCCGCGTCCCCCGTCATGGCCGGCCTCCCCCGCCGGTCGTGCCGCCCCTGCGCCTACGGCCCCCGGCCGGGCCCTTGTCGCCTCGTGGACGCGTTCCCGGGGCTCCCGGGGCGGCCTTCACCAGTCCGAGCTCTCCCGCCAGGGTCCAGAGGGCCCGCTTCACGGTGGAGCGCGGGTCCAGTTCGTGCATCCGGCCGGAGTCCACCGCCCCCTGGAGCTCCTTGAAGTTGGCCGGGACCGCCGTGCCCGCCATCCGGGTCCCGGTGATCCGCTGGACCAGGGCCGGCTGGATCTCCGTGTTGCGGTTGAAGCGGTTGACGAGGGTGACCGTCTCCTCCGCCTTGCGGATCTGGAGCCGGTCCCACATCCGGACCATGCGCTTGGCGCCGCGTACGGCGATGACGTCCGGCGTGGTCACCAGCACGGCGGTGTCCGCCATCTCGATCGCCGCGGCGTTGGCCCCGCTCATCTGGCTCCCGCAGTCGATGACGACGATCTCGTAGCGTGAGCGCAGGGCGCTGACGATCTGGCGGGCCGCGCGGTCGCTGACCTCTTCCCCGCGTTCTCCCTCCCCGGGCGCCAGCAGCAGCGCCAGGCCCGTGTCGTGCGAGAAGACGGCGTCGGAGAGGACCCGCGGGGATATGTCGGCGATGGCCGCCAGGTCGACGACGGAGCGCCGGAACTGCACGTCGAGATAGGCGGCGACGTCGCCGGACTGGAGGTCCAGGTCGACCAGCGCCGCCGTGTGCCCGGATGCCTGCGCGGCCAGGGCCAGCTGGACGGCCGTGAGGGTCGCCCCGACCCCGCCCTTGGCGCCGGTGACGGTGACGACCGTGCCGCCGGGGCCGGAGAACACATCGCCGCCGGAGCCCAGATGGCGTCGTACACCCGTGGACCACTGGGCGGCGGCCTGGACACGGTTGGCGAGTTCCTCGTAGCCCAGCGGGAGGGTGGCCAGGCCCCGTGCCCCCGCGTCCATGGACGCGGCGAAGAGCCCGGGGCTCGCGTCCGTGGTGATCAGCACGACCCCCACGGCGGGG
Organism: Streptomyces sp. NPDC002793; assembly: GCF_040295485.1. Taxonomy (NCBI): domain Bacteria; kingdom Bacillati; phylum Actinomycetota; class Actinomycetes; order Kitasatosporales; family Streptomycetaceae; genus Streptomyces; species Streptomyces sp. NPDC002793. The sequence goes on from NZ_JBEOVL010000006.1 coordinate 182,995, forward strand.
AAGCGCAGGGAGACCTCCCGGATCAGCTCCAGGGCGGGCACCGGGCCGATCCGCTCGTGGACGAGGACGACTTCGGGAAGCTCGTCGACGGACTCTCCGGCGAGGCGGGCGAGTGTGTCGACGAGCTGCGTCGAGTCGCCGACCGGAGCCGCCGGTTCGGCGTCGGGGAGCTGGCTCAGCAGGGTGGTCACGGACCGGGCCGCGTCGGCGTCGCCGACGGCGGGGAGGATTCTGGTGGTCATCCCATCCTCACTTGTCCTTGTCGAGCGTGTAGGTACGGTCGCCCGGGCGGATGGTGGCGTCGGTGCCGGGAGCGATCAGGGCGAGGCGCACGTGCTGGGCGAAGGACTCGGCGTAGGCCACGCGCTGGGTGTCGAGGGTGTTGAGCGCGAAGGTGATCGGCACGGCTTCGGTGGACTGGTTCGGGTCGTCCTTGCCCGGTTCCAGGGGGGTCAGTTCGCCGACGTCGAGGACCTTGGCGTTGGAGACGATGACCTTGGACTGCGACACCTCGCCCTCCTCCTCGCCCGCGAAGGTGGCGTAGATGTTCACCTTGTCGTTCGGCCGGATCTTGCCCGCCACGCCCGTCGCGGCGTCGATCATGATGGCGATCTCCTGCTCACCCGGCTTGAGCTCGGGGCTCTCCACCATCATGTCGGACTGCATCAGGGAGCCCTTCCGCAGCTCGGTGACGGCGATCTTGCCGTCGACCTCCCCGATCTCCGTGACGGCGTTGTCCGACAGCCAGCGCTCGGGCATGGCGACCTTCTCGAACTGCTCGGCGGACAGGGCCTTGTACGGGGCCACATCCGTCTTGAGCCGGTAGGCGTCGACCTCGGGGCCGACCTTCGCGTTGACGTCGCTGATCACCGAGAGCACCCCGGCGAAGGCGCCCAGGGCGCACAGGACCGACAGGAGCAGGAGTATCACGCCGCGGCGCTGGCGGGAGTTCATGGGCCGGACAACCTCGTTCGGATCGGATGCGTGGGGCGGCGGACGGGGAGGGACACGCGTGTCTGCGGAGCCGTGGGCGCACTAGGAGCCCGGTGGTGCGGGTGCTCCCTGCGTCAGGGCACCCACGAGGCGCATTCGCTTCTCCGGCGGCACCAGGGGGGAGGAGCAGAAACCGCAGCGGTCGCCGATGAGTTCCATTCCGCACCAGTGGCATTTTTCCCGCCGTACGGAGGAGACGAGCTGATAGATCACGGAGATGTCCGGAAGGAAGGAGACGAATTCGACGAGCTTCCCCGTCCCCCACCACTGCGGCGAACCGGAAGGCAGCGCGCTTTCCTGCACGGCCTGAACTCCCCATGCCGGGGCGAGTGTCTCCCGGACCCAGTCGGATGTCAGCTGCCCCTTGGCGATCAGCAGGTGCGAGGCGTACGAGGGCCCGGCGGGAGGTTCGACGCCCGGCCCGATCCTGACGAGCTGCGGACCGGGGCCGGCGAGCACGGCGAACGTCGCGCCCGGCACCCAGGACCGCGCGTGCGTCTTGAGGCTGACGGGCACCCGGTCGAGCCGGGCCACCGAGTTCAGCAGCGCTCCGGCGTGGATGTAGTGGGTGAGCAGCCGCGCCGCCGAGGCCACCACTCCCGGGCTGAAATCGCAGATGGACAGCTGTCTCAGCTGACGTACGAGGACGGCCACGCCCAGCGGCGGGAGGTCCACCTTGAGCAGGGCGATGCGGTCGCTCTCCAGGACCGAGCGGATGGCGTGCAGTCTGCGTTCGTGGGCGGGGCTGGTGCCCGTGGGACAGACCGCGATCACATGACCGTGCTGCTCCAGGAGTAGGCTCATGTCACCGATCGCACGGTCCAGCGGCTGGGCTTCGGGTGCCTGCAGCAGGGCCGCTGTGGGCGTCTGCTGATCGGTCGGGGGTAGCACCAGATCAGCACTGGTCACTGCTATTGCGGTCGGCACGCTCTTCCCCGTTCGGCTCCGGCCGTCGTCTGGGGTGACGCCGGTCGCAATCGCTCCTGCTGGGTACTTCCTCCCCAGCACTTTAGCCACGTCATACCAGGCAGAGAACAGATATCGGAACCCAGTACGAAGACGTGGGGCACACAGGGGCACAACGCCTCTGTACGAAATCGGGCGAAAGGAGTGGTCGTCAACATCTGTACCACCGGCCGGAGTTACTCCGGCCGACCCGGTTCGAAATCCAGGTGAATTCAACTGCCCACGTCAGGACGGAGCGTGGGCGGCTCCGGCGGGCCTCACGCCGATATCCGCTCGGTCACGCTCCGGACGTCGCGATCACGTCACTCGTCCGTGTGTGCACGCTCGACCCCCGGGAGCGATCACCCGAAGGTGGACGGGCGGGCGGCGCGCGGCTCGGGCTCCCCGCGCGGAACACATCCGCTCCACCGGAGGCCTTGACAACTCGATTGGTCTGGACCAGTTTATCGGCCAACGGTGGCCACCGTTCCCGCCGGCACCCCCCAACTCCCCCACCGGAGGCAGCACGTGGAACGCTCCGCAGACAGCAGCAGGCACAGAAGAAGCCGGATACGGCCACTCCTCGGCGCGGCCGTCGCCGTCGTCGCGGCCGGGGCGCTGGGCGTCACCGGGCTCGTCTCCACCGCACAGGCGGCCGACGTCAACGTGGCCAGGAACGCCGGATTCGAGTCCGGACTCGCCGACTGGACCTGTTCCGGCGGCAGCGGCACCACCGTCTCCTCCCCCGTGCACGGCGGCACCTCCGCGCTCAAGGCCACCCCGGCCGGGCAGGACAACGCCAGGTGCACGCAGACCGTGGCCGTGAAACCCGGCTCCACCTACGCACTCAGCTCCTGGGTGCAGGGCGGTTACGCCTACCTCGGGGTCTCCGGCACCGGGACGACGGACGTCTCCACCTGGTCCCCCGGATCGAGCGGCTGGACCCAGCTGAGGACCGGCTTCACCACCGGCCCCTCCACCACCTCGGTGACCGTCTACACCCACGGCTGGTACGGCCAGGCCGCCTACGTCGCCGACGACATCCAGGTCACCGGACCCGACGGCGGCGGTGGCACGGACCCGGAGCCCTCGGTCCCCGGGGCCCCCACAGGGCTGGCCGTCGGTACGACGAGTGCCTCCTCCATCACCCTGAACTGGAACGCGGTGCCCGGCGCGACCGGCTACACCGTCCACCGGAACGGGGTGAAGGCGACCACCTCCACCGGCACCTCCGCGACGGTGACCGGGCTGGCCGCCGACACCGCGTACCAATTCTCCGTCAGCGCCACCAACGCCGCCGGGGAGTCCGCCCGGTCGGCGACCGTCAGCGGCCGCACGGCCAAGGCCACCGGCCCGGGGCCGGAGACGTCGGTGCCCGAGCACGCGGTGACCGGTTACTGGCAGAACTTCGACAACGGCGCGACCGTCCAGGAGCTCAGCGACGTCCCCGCGCACTACGACATCATCGCGGTTTCCTTCGCGGACGCCACGGCCACACCCGGAGCCGTCACCTTCAACCTGGACTCGGCGGGACTGGACGGCTACACCGTCGACCGGTTCAAGGCCGACATCAAGGCCAAGCGGGCCGCCGGCAAGAACGTCATCATCTCCGTGGGCGGCGAGAAGGGCTCCGTCGCCGTCAACAGCGACGCCTCCGCCACCGCCTTCGCCGACTCGGTGTACGCGCTCATCCAGGAGTACGGCTTCAACGGAGTCGACATCGACCTCGAGAACGGCCTGAACTCCACCTACATGACGAAGGCCCTGCGCTCCCTGTCGTCGAAGGCGGGCCCCGGGCTCGTCATCACGATGGCACCGCAGACCATCGACATGCAGTCGACCTCCGGTGAGTACTTCAAGACGGCGCTCAACATCAAGGACATCCTGACCGTCGTCAACATGCAGTACTACAACAGCGGTTCGATGCTGGGCTGCGACGGCAAGGTGTACTCGCAGGGCTCGGTGGACTTCCTCACCGCGCTCGCCTGCATCCAGCTGGAGGGCGGCCTCGCCCCGTCCCAGGTCGGCATCGGCGTCCCCGCCTCCACCCGCGGCGCGGGCAGCGGCTACGTCGCCCCGTCCGTGGTGAACGCGGCCCTGGACTGCCTGACCAAGGGCACCGGCTGCGGTTCGTTCAAGCCGTCCAGGACCTACCCGGACCTGCGCGGCGCCATGACCTGGTCGACGAACTGGGACGCCACGGCCGGCAACGCCTGGTCGAACGCGGTGGGCCCGCACGTCCACGGGCTCCCGTAGCCCGACCGGGCCGAAGGACCAGCAGCGCCGCCGCTCCCCCGGCGGCGCTGCTGCGTCGTGCGGGCGACAGGCCCCGTCACCAGGGCAGGTCGATCACCTGCTTGACGCACAGCACGACGAACAGCAGCCCCGCCGCGCCCAGCATCCCGTTGCTGAGCCAGCCGTTGCGCCATTCCCTCGGCGTACGGGAGGAGTTGAGCAGCCACAGCAGGGTCAGGGCCAGGAACGGCATGAAGAACGCGCCCAGGACCCCGTAGCCGATGACCAGCCCGAAGGGCTCGTCCAGCCACAGCAGGGTCATCGGCGGGAAGGTCAGCCAGAGCAGGTACGCGCGGAACGGCACGGACCGCTCCTGCCGCCGGACGGTGTCGACGCTCGCCTTCTCGGCGCCGTCGCCGCCCCGGGCGGCCCGGATGCGTTCCACGAAGTCGGCGAACATCAGGCTCACGCCGTGCCACACGCCGATGAGCGACGAGAACGACGCCGCGAAGAAGCCGACCAGGAACAGCTTCGCGGTACCTGCCCCGAAGCGGTCCTCCAGGATCTCGCCGAGGTCGATCAGCCCCTGGTCGCCCTTCGTCAGGGCGATCTGCGAGGAGTGCAGCAGCTCCGCGCCGACGATGAGCATCGCGACGACGAAGATGCCGGTCGTGATGTAGGCGACCCGGTTGTCGATCCGCATCACCCTCATCCAGGAGGTACCGGACCATCCCTTGGCGTTCACCCAGTACCCGTACGCCGCCATGGTGATCGTGCCGCCGACACCGCCGATCAGACCGAGCGTGTAGACCAGCGAGCCGTCCGGGAGCACCGGGAGCAGGCCCGCGAAGGAGGCACCGACGTCCGGGGCCACCCGGATCGCGACGTAGACCACCACGACGAACATGACGCCGATCAGGACCGTCATGGCCTTCTCGAAGACGGCGTACTGGTTGAACCAGACGAAGACCAGCCCGATCAGCCCGGTGATGATCGCCCAGGTCTTCAGACCCGGCCCGTCGGGGAACAGCGCCACGATGGGCAGGGCGCTGGAGGACATCGCCGTCGCCCCGTACACGAAGCCCCAGATGACGACGTACACCGCGAAGTAGACCGTGGTCCAGCCGCCGAGGGTGCGCCAGCCCTCGAAGAGGGTGCGGCCCGTGGCGAGGTGCCAGCGGCCCACGGCTTCCGCGAGGGAGATCTTGACGAGGCAGCCGATCACGGCCGCCCACATGAGGGTGTAGCCGAACTTGCTGCCCGCGATGAGCGTGGCGACCAGGTCGCCCGCTCCGACGCCGGTGGCCGCGACGACGATGCCGGGGCCGATGTAGCGCCAGCTCGATTTACGCGGCTGGGAGCCGGGCTCCCCCGTCCCTGTGATCTCGCTTGTCTCCGCCATGTCGATCAACGAAGCGCATCATGCCGGATCGCACAAGGGGGCGCGTCGTACCGATCGGAGGACGGCCCCGATCGGTACGACGCACTCCTAGGGCCTAGATGACCAGGCTCAGCGCCGCCGCGACCACGAAGCCCGCGACGGAGAGGACGGTCTCCAGGACCGTCCAGGTCTTCAGGGTGTCGCGCTCGGAGATGCCGAAGTACTTCGAGACCATCCAGAAGCCGCCGTCGTTGACGTGCGAGGCGAAGATCGAGCCCGCCGAGATCGCCATGATGATCAGCGCGAGGTGCGGCTGCGACATGCCCTGGCCCTCGACCAGCGGGACGACGATGCCGGCGGTGGTGACGATCGCGACCGTCGCCGAGCCCTGGGCGACCCGCAGGACGACGGAGATCAGCCAGGCGAGCAGGATGACCGGCAGACCGACGTCGTTGAAGGTGTCGGCGAGCGCGTCGGCGATGCCGCTGCCCTTCAGGACGGCTCCGAAGATCCCGCCCGCGCCGACGACCAGCAGGATGTTGCCGACGGGCTTCAGCGAGGCGGTGGAGACCGATTCGAGGGACTTGCGGGACCAGCCGCGCCGGATGCCCAGCAGGTAGTACGCGAGGAGCAGGGCGATCGTCAGCGCGACGAAGGGGTTGCCGAAGAACTCGACGACGGAGCGCAGGGTCGACGGGTCCAGCGCGATGGAGGAGAACGTCGCGGCCAGGATGAGGATCAGCGGGGTGCCGATGATCGCGAGGACGGTACCGAGCGCGACGGGCCGCTCGTGCGGGGTGACACCGGCGGCGCGCTGTTCGGCGACGACCGCGGCCTTGGACTCCTCGGCCGCCTCGACCATGTCCTGCGGTACGTCGACGAAGACGCGCTTGCCGATCCAGGCGGCGTAGCCCCAGGCGGCGAGGACGGACGGGATGCCGACGACGGCGCCCATCAGGATGACCCAGCCGAGGGAGACGTTGAACAGGCCGGCGGCCGCGACCGGTCCGGGGTGCGGCGGCAGGAAGGCGTGGGTCATGGAGAGGCCGGCCAGCAGGGGCATCGCGTAGAGGACGACCGACTTGCCGGAGCGCTTGGCGGCGGCGTAGACGATCGGCGCGAGGACGAAGATGCCGACGTCGAAGAAGACCGGGATGCCGAAGATGAGGCCGGTGAGGCCCATGGCGAGCGGGGCGCGCTTCTCGCCGAAGAGGTTCAGCAGGCGGGTGCTCAGCACTTCCGCGCCGCCGGACACCTCCAGGATCGCCCCGAGCATCGTGCCGAGGCCGATGATGATCGCGACGTGCCCGAGGATGCCGCCCATGCCGGACTCGATGACGGAGACGGCGGCCGACTTCTGGACCGTGCCGAAGAGTTCGGTGACGGAGAGACCGGCACCCAGGCCGACGGCTATGGACACGGCGAGCAGCGCGACGAACGGCTGCAGCCTGACCTTGATGATCAGGAAGAGCAGGAGCGCGATCCCGAGGACGGCGACGGTCAGCAGACCGGGGGTTCCGCCGATCAGGAGGAGCAGTCCGCCGGTGTGGGGTGGCGCCTCGGCGGCGGGGGTGGCGGCGAGCAGCATGAGCGGTCAACTCCGTTGGTGACGGGGCCCTTCGGGCTGGGGGAGACGCGGCACGGCGCCCCTCGGGGGAAGGGGTGGGGCGCCGTGCCGTGCTGTGGGGGGTGGTGCGGGGGTGGTGCGGGAGGCTGAGGGATCAGCCGAGGACGGCGAGGGCGTCGATCTCGATGAGCAGTCCCTTGGGCAGGCCGACGTACACCGTCGTACGGGCGGCCGCGGGGGCCTTGAGGCCCTGCTCCTCGAAGTACTCGTTGTAGATCGCGTTCATCTCGGCGAAGTGGTCGACGTCCGTGAGGTAGACGCGCATCATCATCACGTCGTCCCAGCTCGCGCCGCCCTCCTCCAGGATCGCCTTGACGTTGGCGAAGGTCTGGAGGGTCTGCTCGCGCAGGGTCGGGCCGGCCGGGGTGGGGGCCTGGCCCTCCACGGCGGGCAGGAAGCCGACCTGGCCGGCGACCTGGAGGATGTTCCCCTTCTTCACGCCGTGCGAGAACTTGGCGGGCGGCGTGGTGTGGGTGCTGGGGGTGAGGGCGGTCTTCTCGGTCATGACGGTTCAGGCTTTCTTGGTGGGGGCGGTGCCGGAGTACTCCCGGCTGATGGCGTCCGCGGTGCGGCGCACCAGCGGGAGCAGGGTGAGGAGTTCCTCGGCCGTGACGACCACGTTCGGTGCGGACACCGACATGGCGGCGACGACGCGCCCGTCCGCGCCCCGGATGGGGGCGCCGACGCAGTTGATGGACTCCTCGTGGCCGCCGAGGTCGGTGGCCCAGCCCTGTTCGCGTACGACGGCGAGTTCCTTGAGGAAGGCGCCGGCGTTCGGGACCGAACGGGACGTGTACATGGGGTAGTCGAGCCGTTCGGCGATCGCGCGCCGTTCGTGCTCGGTGAGGTCGGAGAGGAGCAGTTTGGCGACCGCGGCGACGGTGATCGCGACGGGCTTGCCGATCCGTGAGTACATCCGGACGGGGTAGCGGCTCTCGACCTTGTCGATGTAGAGGACCTCGTTCTCCTCGTACACCGCGAGGTGGACGGTGTGGCCGCACTGCTCGTTGAGCGCGACGAGGTGGCTGTGGGCGATCTCGCGGACGTCGAGGTTCTCGACGGCTTCCTGGGCGAGCGCGAAGAGCCGGGCGCCGAGGCGGTAGCGCTGGTCGTCCTGGCGGAAGACGAGGCCGTGCTCGTGGAGGGTGCGGAGCAGGCGCAGCGCCGTGGACTTGTGGACGCCGAGCCGTTCCGCGACCTGGCCGAGGTCGGCGGGGCCCTGGGCGAGCAGCGGCAGGATGCTCAGCGCGCGGTCGACGGTCTGGCTCATGTGACTCGTACCTCCTCGTTCGCCCCGTCGGCGGCTGTCCAGCCGGGGCCGAGACGAAGTGTGCCCCAGGCGTCGTCGTCCAGGGCGGCCAGCCGGTCGGCGTGGGTGCGGGACGGGGGGCCGGTGAGGTCGCCGGGGACGGTGAGGACGGCGGCGGCCATGAGGTGGCCGTGCCGGGCCCGGTCGCGTACGGGCAGGTCGCGCAGGGTGGCGGAGAGGAAGCCGGCGGCGAAGGCGTCGCCCGCGCCGACGGCGGCGACGACGTCGACGTGGAGGGAGGGGACGGTGGTGACGGTGTCCCCGGCCGTGCCGTCCCCCGTCCTGGAGAAGACGGTGACGCCGTCCGCGCCGCGCTTGACGACCAGGACGTCGGGCTCGGGGAGGGCCGCGCGGATCGCCTCGGCACCGTGGACGCCCCAGGCCTCCTCCGCCTCGTCGTCGCCGACGAAGACGAGGTCGCACCGGCGGGCGAGGGCGAGCAGGACCTCCGGGCCGGTCCCGCCGTCGCGCCACAGGCCGGGGCGGTGGTTGACGTCGAAGGAGACGAGGGGGCGGCCTTCGCGGGGGGCGGTGAGGTCGTGGAGGAGTGCCAGGCAGTCGGCGGAGAGCGCGGCGGTGATGCCGGACAGGTGGAGGACGCGGGTGGCGAGGAGGTCCTCGTACGGGACGTTCCGGGGGGACATCGCGGAGGCCGCGGAACCGGCCCGGTAGTACGCGACCTCGTGGGTGTCGGTGGCCCGGTCCGTGGCCGTGCGGAAGTAGATGCCGGTGGGGCGGCGGGGGTCGCGGCGCACGGCGGAGGTGTCGACCCCGTACGCGGCGATCGTGTCGACGAGGTGGTCGCCGAAGCCGTCGGCGCCGACCCGGCCGACCCATTTCGCCCGGTGGCCCGCTGCGGCGAGCGCGCAGGCGACGTTGGATTCGGCGCCTCCGATGCCACGGCCGAAGGAGGGTACGTCGGCGAGGCGGCCCGGCTGCGAGGGCAGGAACGTCACCATGGACTCACCGAGGCAGACGACGTCCGCGGTGGCTGTCCTGGCTGCGTGTCCGGACACTCTGGGCTCCTCATGGTCGGCCGTGGGTGCCGGCGCTCTCCATTGACCCGGCATCGGCTCGGATGTTAGACAGCGTTAAGCGATATGCGCAATGGCCGTTGCGGAGAATGCAACGTTCGTGTTCCCGAGGAGGATCCCTTGGCCGCCCAGCAGTCCCCCGAACAGTCCGTGACGGCACTCGCCGGCGAACGGGTCGACCACCGCTTCAAGGCGCTGCCGCCCGACGCGGAGGGGCTGACCGTCGGCGCGCTGGCGGCCGAGCGGCGCAACCTCTTCACGGGCGGCTTCACCACCCCCGTGCTGGCCCTGTCCGCCGAGTCGGTCGAGGCGAACCTCGCCCTGCTGGAGACGTACGCGGAGCGGCACGGACTGGCGTTCGCGCCGCACGGCAAGACGTCGATGTCCCCGCAGCTCTTCGCCCGCCAGCTGGAGTACGGCGCCTGGGGCATCACCGCGGCCGTCCCCCACCAGGCCCGGGTGTACCGCGCCCACGGCATCCGGCGGATCTTCCTGGCCAACGAGCTGGTCGACTCCGTGGCGCTGCGCTGGCTGTCCGGCGAGCTGGACGCCGACCCGGACTTCACGTTCGCCTGTTACGTCGATTCCGTGCGCGGCGTCGAGCTGATGGACGAGGCCCTGCGCGCGGCGGGTGCCGTGCGCCCCGTCGACGTCGTGGTGGAGCTGGGAGCCGGCCAGGGCGCCCGCACCGGCGCCCGCACGGAGGCCGACTGCGCCGCGGTCGCCGACGCGGTGGCCGCCGCGTCCACCCTGCGCCTGGTGGGCGTCGCCGGTTACGAGGGCGAGGTCCCCGACGCCTCGCCCGAGCTCGTACGGGAATGGCTGCGCCGGCTCGTCGCGCTCGCCGCCGCCTTCGACGCGGCCGGCCGTTTCGACGCGCTGGCCGACGGCGAGGAGATCCTCGTCAGCGCGGGCGGCAGCGCCTGGTTCGACGCGGTCGCCGACGTCTTCGCCGAGATCCCCGCGCTGAGCCGGCCGGTCCTGAAGCTGCTGCGCTCCGGTGCGTACGTCAGCCACGACGACGGCCACTACCGCCACCTCACCCCCTTCAACCGGATCCCCGAGGAGGGCGCGCTCCAGCCCGCCTTCCGCCTCTGGGCCCAGGTCGTCTCCCGCCCCACCCCGGAGCAGGCCTTCGTCAACGCCGGCAAGCGTGACGCCGCCTACGACCTGGACCTCCCCGAGGCGCAGGTCGTCCGCTCCGCGCGCGACGGCTCGGTGCGTCCCGCCACCGGCATCACCGTCAGCGGGCTGTCCGACCAGCACGGCTGGGTACGCACGGAGGCGGACGCCGAGCTGGAGGTCGGCGACTGGATCGGCATGGGGCTCTCGCACCCCTGCACGTCCTTCGACAAGTGGCAGCTGATCCCGCTGGTCGAGGCGGACGGCACGGTCACGGACTACATCCGCACCTTCTTCTGATCCCTACGGGCTCCGTTCCCCGCCCCTGAAAGGCGAGCCACACATGGACCTGGTCATTCGCAACGCGTCCGTCGTCGACGGCACCGGTGCCCCCTCCTACCGCGCCGACGTGGGCATCACGGACGGCCGGATCGCCGAGATCCGCAGGGAGGGCGACGGCCCCCGCCCCGGCGCCGCCCGCTCCCTGGACGCCGACGGCCTCGTGCTGTCGCCGGGCTTCATCGACATGCACGCGCACAGCGACCTCGCGCTGCTGCGGGACCCCGACCACAGCGCGAAGGCCGCCCAGGGCGTCACCCTGGAAGTCCTCGGCCAGGACGGCCTGTCGTACGCCCCCGCCGACGACCGCACCCTCTCCGAGGTACGCCGTTCCATCGCCGGCTGGAACGGCGACGGCAGCGACATCGACTTCGACTGGCGCACCGTCGGCGGCTACCTCGACCGACTCGACCGCAACTTCGGCGGCCAGGGCATCGCCGTCAACGCCGCCTACCTCGTCCCGCAGGGCACGGTCCGGATGCTCGCCGTCGGCTGGGACGACCGCCCCGCCACCGACGCCGAGCTGGAGCGCATGAAGGAGCTCGTCGCCCAGGGCATGGCGGAGGGCGCGGTCGGCATGTCCTCGGGCCTGACCTACACCCCCGGGATGTACGCGAAGGACGCCGAACTCACCGAGCTGTGCCGGGTGGTGGCGGAGCACGACGGTTACTACTGCCCGCACCACCGCTCGTACGGCGCGGGGGCCCTCCAGGCGTACGAGGAGATGGTCCAGCTCACCCGTGACGCCGGCTGCGCCCTCCATCTCGCGCACGCCACCATGAACTTCGGCGTGAACAAGGGCAAGGCCCCCGACCTCCTCGCCCTCCTGGACGACGCCCTCGCGACGGGCGCGGACATCTCCCTCGACACCTACCCGTACACCCCCGGCTGCACGACCCTCGTCGCGATGCTGCCCAGCTGGTCGAGCGAGGGCGGGCCCGAGTCGATCCTGACCCGGCTCGCGGACGGCGCGACCTCGGAACGCATCCGTCACCACCTGGAGGTCCTGGGCTCCGACGGCTGCCACGGCGTGCCGATCGAGTGGGACACCATCGAGATCTCCGGCGTCGGCTCCCCGGACCTGTCCGGCTACGTCGGCCGTACGGTGGCCGAGTCCGCCCGGCTGCGCGGCGAGGAGCCCTGGGTGACGGCCCGCCGGCTGCTCACCGAGGACCGGCTGGGCACGACGATCCTCCAGCACGTCGGCCACGAGGAGAACGTCCAGCAGATCATGCGCCACCGGGTGCACACCGGCGGCAGCGACGGCATCCTCCAGGGCGACAAGCCGCACCCGCGGGCCTACGGCACCTTCCCGCAGTACCTCGGCCGGTACGTACGGGAGTTGGGCGTCCTCTCCCTGGAGGAGTGCGTCGCCCACCTCACCTCACGGCCCGCCGCCCGCCTGCGCCTCCCGGACCGTGGACTGGTCCGCGAGGGCTACCGCGCCGACCTGGTCCTCTTCGACCCGGCCACGGTGGCGGCGGGCTCCACCTTCGAGAAGCCGCGCACCCTCCCGGTGGGCATTCCGCACGTCCTGATCGACGGGCGCTTCGTGATCGAGGACGGCAGCCGGACGTCCGTCCTGGCGGGCCGGGCGGTCCGGGGCGGCGGACGGGCCGCCAAGGGCTGACGAGCTGGGCCGGAGTGCCCCGGCCGGTGCGGGGCGGGGCACTCATGCGCGGGGGTGGTGCTGGTCGCGCCAGGCCCGGGGCGTGATCCCGTACGTCCGTCTGAACACCTTGCTGAAGTGGGTCGCGTCCACGAAGCCCCAGCTCCGGCCCGTCGCCGCGATGGTCCGCAGCCGCCCTCCCGGGCCGGCCAGCTCCCGCCTGCACGCGGCCAGGCGGCGTGTGCGGATCCAGTCCCCGAGGCTGATTCCCGAGCGGGACAGCACCGCGTAGAGGTGGCGTACGGAGATTCCGTGTGCGGCGGCGATCCGCGCCGCCGACAGATCGGGATCGGCCAGGTGCTCCTGGATGTACCGCGTGACCCGCAGGCTGAGGGTCGCCTCCAAGGAGGATCTGGCCTGGCCGGAGTCGCCCTGCCGTGAGGCCAGGACGGCACGGAGGAGCTCGATGCCGGGTTCCACGACGGCGTCGGAGTGCGTGCCCTGGTGCAGGTCCTCGCTGTCGGCCAGTTGGGAGAAGTAGGCGAAGGCGAGGCGCGCGACAGGGTTGTCGGCCCCCATGGCGATCGTGGTGCTGTCCCGTAGCAACCGCTCGGGGAGCGCGAGCGCGGCACGGGGAAGACGCAGGAAGTGGTGGTCGACCCCCTCGTCGAAGAGGAGTGTGTAGGGAGCGACCGATTCGTAGACGGCGAACTCCCCCGGCCGCAGCACGCACTCCCGGCCGTTCTGGGCCACCAGGCTGGTGCCCGTCACCTGGAGGCCGACGAACACGGCCGGTTCCTCGTCCTCCCGGGCCAGCCGCTCCGTCCGGCGGATCGTGACCGCGGTCGCCCGCGCCGAACAGATCCGCAGGGGCCCCACGGTGCCGAGTCCGATGCGGACGGAGATGTCATCGGCCGCGGGACCGTGGTCGATGTCGACCGCCACCACGGATTCCCACACCGCGTTGCGGACCACTTCCTCCCGGTCCCGCGACGGTATGTGCGTCGTGTCCAGGACCGGGCTCATGCGGCAGACCTCCCTCGGCTCCGCTCCCGGAACCGGCCTGACAGTACTTCGGCCCCTTGCCCCACACGTTCTCCCTCGGCACGTCGGTTCCTGACGTCAGTGTGTCGGGCTGCCCTCGCGTCGTGCAACGACTTCGAGCGCGCCGCGCGGGGTCTTTCCCCGCTGATGCGGCGCCTCGTCGAGGCGGTGCACGACTGACCAAGTTCCCTGCACGGCTGACACATTCCGGATCCCCCGATCTCCCTAGGGTCCATGGGGGCCGGAGGAGCCGAACGTGGCCCGGACGCCACGTCAGCCGTAGGGAGCGTGCATCACATGAGGCGGACATTCTCCGTATCCGTCGCCGCGGTGGTGGCCGCCTGCGTCACGGCGGGCTGTGGTGCCGCGACGGACGGGGCGGCACGGTCGCCGAAGCCGCCGAGACCGGACACGGTCACGATCGCGGACAGCGAACTCCGGGATCTGACCGTCCCCGAGGAGATGGAAATTGAGTACGCCGAGTACGCACTCGTCAAGAAGTGCATGGAGGACCAGGGATTCTCGTACTGGGTGGGACCGGTGGCGAGTGTCGACGCCCGTAAGGCGGGACGCTACGTGATCGACGACATCGGGTGGGCGAAGAAGTACGGCTACGGCCGGCCCTTCGACGAGGCGGCCGAGAAGGATCGCAAGGAGCACCCCAACGTCCGGTTCCCGAACGCGCTGCCGCGGAAGGACCGCATCCGTTACAACACGGCCCTCAACGGCGACTACGACGACGTGCTGAGCGTGGACCTGCCGGCCGGCGGCACCATCGAGACCCCCCGGGCGGGCTGCTGGGCCGGGGCACGGACCCACCTCTACGGCGACCTCGAAGCCTGGTTCAAGGCGAAGAAGACCGTCACGAGCCTGACCCCGCTCTACGTCCCGCGCATCCTCGCGGACGAGGGGATGAAGAAGACGGTCGGCGCCTGGTCGCGCTGCATGAAGGAAGCCGGCCGCCCCTTCTCCTCACCGGACGAGATCCGCGAGAGGCGCACCGCGGACACGGCGGACATGGCCTCGGGAGAGGCCCGCGCCTACGAGGTCGAGCTGGCGGTGACCGAGGCCACGTGCGCCGTGCGGACGGATCTCGGAAGGACCGCGCGCCGGCTCGAACGGGAGCACCGGTCCGTCCTGTTGAAGAAGTACGGCAAGGAGAACGCCGCCTACCAGCGCATGGGGCTGACCGCGCTCTCCCGGGCCCGGGACCTCACGGGCAAGTGACCCACGGATTTCCGCGGCCCCTTCGGGTCGCGGACGGACACACACCGACATCTCGAAGGAGCACCACCTCATGCGTAAGGCTTTCGCCGCCCTCACGACCGTCGCCCTGGCATCCCTCGGCGCCCTCGTCCCCGCCACCTCCGCCCAGGCTGCGGACTGCTCCGACGCCATGGCCGGGGCGCGCTCCGGCTACATGTACGCCTACGACAGCACCAACTGCAACGGTCACCTGGGCAACGCGTCGGGCGACGACTCCAACTGGGGCGACTCCGCTCTGAGCTTCAGGGCCGGCGACACCAACAAGGCGTCGTCGATCCTGAACAACGGCAACAGCTACGAGGTCAAGTTCTACAACAGCACCGGGCACAGTGGCGGTCACATCTGCCTCAGCCGGGCCGAGGGCTGGGCGTCCAACCTGTCCGACGACACGTTCACCACCGGTGCCTCGGCGAACAACAGCATCAGCAGCCACGCGTGGGCCAGCTCGTCCAACTGCTCCAAGTGGGCGGTGTGACCCCGGCCGCCCACGGGAACGAACCGCTCGTCTGAGCCACGAGCGGCCCCGGCCCGCCGGCCTCTCCCCGGCGGGCCGGGGCGCGTTCCCCATGTCTCCTGTGCCGTCATCGGACTTGAGAAACCTCTGAGGTGTCTGCGTAGTGTCGGTGTATGACACTCGATCTCGACGCCTACTTCGCCCGCATCGGATGGTCCGGGGAGCGCCGCCCCAGCGTGGAGGTGCTGCGGTCCGTGCACCGCGCCCACATGCTGGGTATCCCGTTCGAGAATCTGGAGCCCGTCCTCGGCAGCGCACCGTCCCTCGCACTGGCGGACCTGGAGAGAAAGCTCGTGCGGGGCGAGCGCGGCGGTTACTGCTACGAGCACAACACCCTCCTCACGGCAGCGCTGACCCAGCTCGGTTTCCGGGTGACGCTGCTGACCGCGCGGGTGGTCCTGGGTGCCGCCCCGGGTGACGTCCGGCCCCGTACGCACATGCTGATGCGGGTGGACGTGGAGGGCGAGTCCACCCCGTGGCTGGCCGATGTCGGCTTCGGCGCGCAGGGGGCGCTGCTGGAGCCGATCCCGCTCGTGGTGGACGCCGAGCTGCTCGACACCCCGCGCCGCCACCGGCTCGTGCACGCCCCGCACGACGGTCCGCTGGAGATGTGGGAGCTGCAGACGGAGAAGGGCGGCTACTGGGAGCCGCAGTACGAGTTCACCCTGGAGCCGTTCGAGGCCCCGGACTACGACGTCATCAACTGGCACATCGCGACGAATCCCCGGTCGCCGTTCCGGCAGGCGGTCTACGCCCAGCGCACCCTGCCGGGCCTGCACCTGGCCCTGTCCGGGCGGACGCTCGTGGAGACGGCGGACGACGGCACGGTCCGTGAGCGGGAGCTGAGCGACTCCGCCGAGGTGCTTCGGGTGCTGGCCGAGGACTTCGGCGTACGGCTGCCCGAGGGGACCGTTCTGCCCGGCTGAGACCGGAGGGCGGGGGTGCGCCCGGGGGCGTCAGCCTCGCGTGGCGCATCTCACCCGGTCCGGGGCCCCACGCCCGCATTCCAAGCCGCGGCACGGCCCCGACCGGCCGTTCCCACGGTGCGTGGCCGGGGCTGCATGCCGATGGAAGACCCGGCGCACCGTCACACGCCTCCGGAGGGAGCAACCGGGCCGGAACCCGGGAGCACCGCGCGAAACACGGTCGTAAGCTCGCAGACATGCAGGTCATCCAGTCCACGAAGCTCTCCGGCGTCTGTTACGAAATCCGTGGCCCCGTGCTCGAGGAGGCGATGCGGCTCGAAGCCGCAGGTCATCGCATCCTCAAGCTCAACACGGGCAACCCCGCGGCGTTCGGGTTCGAGTGCCCGCCCGAGATCCTCGAGGACATCCTGCGCAACCTCTCGGGCGCGCACGGCTACGGCGACGCGAAGGGCCTGCTGTCCGCGCGCCGCGCGGTGATGCAGCACTACCAGACCAAGGGGATCGACCTCGACGTCGAGGACGTCTACCTGGGCAACGGGGTCTCCGAGCTGATCCAGATGTCGATGCAGGCGCTGCTCGACGACGGTGACGAGGTGCTCGTCCCCGCTCCGGACTACCCGCTGTGGACGGCCTCGGTCTCGCTGGCCGGCGGTACGGCCGTGCACTACCGGTGCGACGAGCAGGCCGACTGGATGCCCGACCTCGCCGACATCGAGCGGAAGATCACCGATCGCACCAAGGCGCTCGTGATCATCAACCCGAACAATCCGACGGGCGCGGTCTACGACGACGAGATGCTGCGCGGGCTGACGGAGATCGCGCGGCGCCACAACCTGGTGGTCTGCTCCGACGAGATCTACGACCGGATCCTCTACGACGGCGCGACGCACACCCCGACCGCCGCCGTCGCCCCGGACCTCATGGTCCTCACCTTCAACGGGCTCTCGAAGAACTACCGGATCGCGGGGTACCGCTCCGGCTGGATGGCGGTCTGCGGGCCGAAGGCGCACGCGTCCTCGTACATCGAGGGCCTGACGATCCTGGCCAACATGCGCCTGTGCGCCAACATGCCCGCCCAGCACGCGGTGGCCACCGCGCTCGGCGGTCGGCAGTCGATCAACGAGCTGGTGCTGCCGGGCGGGCGGATCCTGGAGCAGCGGGACGCGGCGTACGACCTGCTGACGCAGATCCCGGGGGTGACCTGTGTGAAGCCGAAGGGGGCGCTGTATCTCTTCCCCCGGCTCGACCCCAAGGTGTTCAAGATCAAGGACGACCGGCAGATGGTGCTCGACCTGCTGCGGGCCGAGAAGATCATGGTGGTGCACGGCACGGGCTTCAACTGGCCGGAGCCCGATCACTTCCGGGTGGTCACGCTGCCGCCGGTCAAGGATCTGATCGACGCGGTGACGCGCATCGGCACCTTCCTGGACGGCTACAGCCAGCCCTGAGGCCGAAGACGGCAAGGCGCTGAACCCAAGAGCTTCGGACCCCGCACAACTTTAGACTGAATCCAAGATAGGATGGCCTTACTGCACGCCCAGGAGGCCACCCATGTACGAGCCGATCCGCACCAAGTCGGTCCACACATCGGCCGACAACGCCGATTTCCCGCACCGCACCCGCGAGGAGGAGCTGGACATCCAGCTCGCCGGACACCTCGCCGCCCTCCTCGCCGTCACCGACGAGCTGGGTCTGACCTCGGAAGGTGACCGCATCGCCGGGCAGATCGCCCGGCTCCGCACGGCACCGCCCGCCCGGCACGCCGGACGGACCGAGGCCGCCCCGACCGCGCTGCACCGCCGCGCCCACGCCCTCGCGGGCCGGGCCCTCGTGGTGGCCGCGTCCCGCGCCGACACCGCCGTGGCGATCCTCGCGGCGCAGACCATGGACGCGCACGCCGCGGCCCTGTCGGGCACCACCGCGCGGACCGCTCTGGTCGGCGCCCCCTGACGGCCCCGGTCCACGGGTCGTGAAGACGCGTGGACCGGGTGCCCACACGTGCCGGGTGCGGACCGCACCCGGCACGTGCATTTTCCGCTCCCGTTGCGTACTGGGATCGGTCCTTCACCTTCCGTCCACCTGACGAGGCCCGGAATGTGGGTTTCCGCGAGCACGCTGCCCTCGTGAGACGCATCGTAGGAATCGTCCTGGCGGTCCTGCTGATCGGCGGAGTGGCAGCAGCCGTCGTAGCAGGCCGCGACAGCGAGGACACAGGCACGGCGACGAAGACCGTGCGCGGAGTGATCGGATCGGAGAAGGCCGAGTTCTTCGCCGACCCCGAAGTGGTGAACGCCCTCGCCGCCAAGGGCCTCACCGTGAAGACGGAAACGTCCGGCTCCTGGGCCATGGACCAACTCCCCCTGAAGGGATACGACTTCGCCTTCCCCAGCTCCACGGCTCCGGCCGACGAACTGAAGACCACCACGAAGTCGAACGGCGCCCCGCTGCGGCCCTTCTACTCACCGCTGGTGGTCGTGGCCCACCGGGCCGCCGCCCAGGTCCTGGCGGACAACGGGCTCGCCGAGCTGGCACCCCCGTCCGCCGGGGACCCCGGCCGGCGCGGGCGGCTGCTCATGAAGCCGTATCTGGAAGCCGCGGCGGCCAACCGGACCTGGCAGCAGCTCGACGGCACCGAACAGCACGCGGAGCTCGGCGGAACGGTGTTCATCACCAGCACCGACCCCGTCACCTCCAACTCGGGCGCGCTCTTCCTCGCCGCGGCGAGTTACGCCGCCGACGGGGGCCGCGTCGTGGCCGACGCGGACGGGATCACCCGCACCGCACCGCTGCTGCGCAAGCTCGTCCAGGTCCAGGGCGCGCAGAAGACGAGCAGTGACGCCCCGTTCCGCGACTTCATCAGCGGGGTCGGCAATCCACTCGTCCTCGTGTACGAGTCCCAGGTGGCCTCGCTGCTCCTGCGGAACCAGGAGACCGGCGACCTGGTGGTGCTGTACCCGGACACCACCGTCTCCAGCGACCACACCGTCGTCCCGCTCACCGGACCGGGCCGGGAGCTCGGCGAACTGCTCTCCACCGATCCGCGTCTGCGCGAGCTGGCTGTGCTCCACGGCTTCCGCCCCCAGGGAGCGGCCGCCGAGTTCACCGCGGCCACCGCGGACCACACCGCCTTCATCGACCAGCGGCTCTCCGGAGTCCGCCAGGCGCCCGTACCCACCGCCGAGGTGCTTCGCACCATGGCCCGCCGCGCCCGTGGCTGACCCGCCCACGCCTTCAGGAGACCCCATGAGAACCGCACCCCGGGCCGCCCGGCTGAGAAGGACGCGCCGCAGAGTGACACGGACCCTGGCGTCACTGCTGGCCGCCGCCGTCCTCGTGCCCGCCGCCGCCTGCTCGGCGGCACCCGACGAGGACGGGGACGGCGGCGGGGAGAGCACCGCCGCTCCCCGGCCCGGCACCGTACGGGTACTGGCCTCCAGCGAACTCTCCGATCTCCGGCCCTTGCTGGAGGAGGCGAGGAAGGCGACCGGTATCACGGTGCGGCCCACCTGGACCGGCACGCTCGACGCCGTGGAGCGGATCGCCTCCGGCGAGGCCGAGGACCGCTTCGACGCGGTGTGGCTGTCGTCCAACGACTATCTGCGGCTCGACCCGGACGCCGCGCGCCGCGTCACGTCGGAGACCCCGCTGATGGTCTCCCCGGTGGCGATCGGCGTGCGTCCGCGGACGGTGGAACGCCTGGGGTGGAAGCCGGACTCGGTGACCTGGGCCCAGATCCACCGTGCCGTCACCGACGGCGAGCTGACCTACGGCATGACCGACCCGGTGCGCTCCAACTCCGGCTTCTCCGCCCTGATATCGGTGGCCTCCGCGCTGTCCGGGGCACAGGCCGCGCTGACCGACGCCGACGTGAGCGAGGCGGGGCCGAAGCTGAAGGAGTTCTTCGCCGGCCAGCGCCTGACGTCGGGATCCTCGGGCTGGCTGGCCGAGGCGTACACCCGGCGGGGCGACGTCGACGCGCTGATCAACTACGAGTCGGTCCTGCACTCCCTGAACCGCGACAGCGGTACCGGCCTCACGGTGATCCGCCCGCGCGACGGTGTGGTCACCGCCGACTACCCGCTGAGCCTGCTGTCCACCGCCTCTCCGGACGCCCGCGACTCGGTACGTGCCCTGACGGGCTATCTGCGTACCCCGGCCGTCCAGGAACGCCTGACCCGGGACACCTACCGGCGCCCCGTCGTCACCTCGGTGCCGCCCGCGTCACCGCTGGCCGCCGAGCCGCGCCGTGAACTCCCCTTCCCGGGCTCCCGGTCGGTCGCCGACGGGCTGCTCGCCGGGTACGAGGACAAGCTCCGCCGCCCCTCGCGCACCGTGTACGTCCTGGACACCTCGGGCTCCATGGAGGGTGACCGGCTGCGGCGGCTGAAGGCGGCGCTGACCGGGCTGACCGAGGACTTCAGGGAGCGGGAGGAGGTCACCCTGCTGCCCTTCGGCTCGTCCGTGAAGCGGGCCACCACCCACACGGTCGACCCGGCCCGCCCGGAGGCCGGCCTGAAGGCGATCAGGGCGGACACCGCCTCGCTGACCGCGAGTGGTGACACCGCGGTCTTCTCGAGCCTGAAGGACGCCTACGGCCGTATCGGCGCGGACACCGGCTCCGCGTTCACCTCGATCGTCCTGATGACGGACGGCCAGAACACGACGGGTGACACGCCCGCGGAGTTCGCCGCGTTCTACCGGGGGCTGCCGGCCGCCCGGCAGACCACCCCGGTCTTCCCGATCGTGTTCGGCGACTCCGACCGCTCGGAGCTCGACCGGATCGCGGAACTGACGGGCGGCCGGCTCTTCGACGCCACGAAGGAGCGGGGGCCCGGCTCCCTGGACGCCGCGTTCGAAGAGATCCGTGGCTACCAGTAGCGCTCCCGGCCGCGTGCTCGCCTACCTGGAGTCGGCCAAGAACCTCACGGGCAGCGCCTGCGGCCTGGCGGGTCTCGCGCTCACCTTCACGGGGCTCGCCGGGGCGTACTGGCCCGTCGTGATCGCCGGGCTGTACGGGGCGGGCGCACTGCTCGCCCCGCCGGCCCGCCCCCGGCCGCCCGACTTCCCGGACGCGTCCTCCCCACTGCGGACGCTCCGGGACGACTTCGCGCGGCTACGCGTCTACCTGGACCAGGCGGACCTGCCTCCGGCGGCGGCCGACCGGCTCGCAGAGCTGACGGAGCTGCTGGACGGGCTGCTGGCGCCCGGCCGGGTCTCCGATGTCCTGTCCGCCGATCCCGAGGGCGTCCACACCCTGTCGCGCGCCGTCCACCAGGACATCCCGGAGTCGGTCGACACGTTCCTGCGGGCCCGCTGGTGGTCCGGGGTCTCCCCGGGCCGCGAGCCCCCGGAGCGGCATCTGGAGCGCCGGCTGGAGCTGCTGCGCCGGGAGACGGAGGAGCTGGCCGCGGGCCTGCGGGAGGCGGGGTCCCGCCGCCGGCAGCCGCACACCCGCCGTCCGGAGGACCGGGGCGGCCCCTGACACGCGCGACGGCCCGCGCCGCCCCGGAGGGACGGCGCGGAACCGCCGGCTACACGGCGGCGCGGACGCGCACCGTGGCCGACGCGGTCGAGGCGCTGTGCAGGTCGTCCCCCGCGTAGCCGACCGTGTAGACGACCTCGCCCCGGACGGACGCCAGGTCGTTGATCCTGAAGGTGCCGTCCGCAGCGACGGCCGCCGAGGTGAGCGCGTAGGTGCCCTTCTTGTCGGCCCGCTCCACGGAGAGGGTGATGCCCGGGGGCAGCGCCCTGCCCTGGCCGGTCAGGGTGCCGGTGATCTCCAGGCTCTGGTTCTTCGTGGTCTCCGCCGGTGCCGTGAGCGTGAGGGCCGTCGGTGCCTTGGCCACCGTGACCCGGAGGGTGACGTCCTCGGCGGGGCGGTGGGTCACGTCGCCCAGGAAGGACAGGGTGTACGTGGCCTCGCCGACCGAGGAGGGGACGTCGAGGACCGTGAACGTGCCGTCCGCGTCGACCTCCACGGCCGCCAGCTTGCGGTCGCCGTCGGCGGTGTGGCGCACGGCCGACACCCTGACCGGCTCGGCGGGTGCGGGGCCGTCGAGTTCGAGCCGGCCCCTGATGCCGAGCGGTTCACCGACCACCGGTGTGCCCGGGGTGGTGGTCAGGGTCCCCGTGAAGCGGGAGTCGTACTGGGCGGCCGGGGGCTGGATCACGTGCATCCAGTAGCCGCTGCCGGAGGCGTTGGTGGTGATCGCGAAGAGCCGGGAGCCGTCCTCCGACCACTTGAGACCACGCGGGGCGACCCGGGCGCCGTCGAGCTCGCCCTCGAAGGCGAACTCCAGCGCGGTGGTGCCCTGTTCGGGGTCCGCCCGCTGGATCAGGAGGTCGGCCGTGGGCCCGGTGGCGGTGGCGCCCCGCGCGACGTGCTTCCCGTCCCCGCTGAACGCGACGGCCGATGCCTTCGCACCCTCGGGCAGCGGCTGGTACTGCGTCGGGGTGTCGGACAGGTCCGCGGTGTTCAGCAGCCGGGTGCCGTGTGCGGCGTCGGCGACGGCCAGCCGGCCGCCGTCGGAGGACAGGGCCAGGTCCTTGAGGTCGAGCGCACCCGCGCCCGCGCTGTCGGCGAAGCGGCGCTGCGGCCCCCGCACGAGCGTGTCGCCGCTGCTGTCGAAGACGGTCAGATAGGGGTCGGGGGCGCCCGGGGTCAGCGTCTGCCCCATCGCGAGCAGTTCCGGGGCCTGGGCCTCGGTCGCGAAGTGGAGCCTGCCCGCGCCTTCCCAGCCGGTGTGGGAGGGGACGGCGTTCGCGCTCCCGTACAGATGGCTCTGGCGCTCGTCGCACAGGGTGGTGTACATGACGTCGGTGTGCCACACCTTGCCGCCCGCGTAGGCGACCTGCCGCCCGCACTGCCCGGAGTAACTGGTCGAGGTGTGGGTGGTCTTCGCGTACGTCTCCGTGTCGTACGCGGAGATCCGGTACATCTCCGAGACGTAGAGCTTCGAGCCGTCGTGCGCGAGGGCCATGCCGCCCACGGAACCTGCCGTGCTGGCCAGTTCGCCGACCTTCTGGCCCTGGAAGTTGTAGACGTGCACCGCCGACTTCGACGACGTGGTCCGGGTGTCGTCACTGATGTAGACCCGCTCGTGCGCCGAGTCCACGACCATCGACGAGAACGACGAGATCGGCAGCTTCGCCACGTCGTCGTCCGCCGCGTGGGCCGCCGGGGCCGCGAGCACGGTGAGTCCCGCGCCACCGAGCGTGAGTGCGAGGAGTGTCGCGAGGCCGCGCTTCCTCTGTCCTGATCCGTTCAGCCGGTTCGATCTGCTCAACCTGTTCAACTGCTGTCCCCCACAGTGTTGTTGGCGCCCTCGTACGCTCGGGCACCCCGTGGACATCATGCAACAGTTGTGAAGGTTGTGTGCGCAAGTTGTTGGCTATGCATGGAGATTCCGCCTGAAACAGCACGGCGCCCGGAGCCACGAGGGGGCTCCGGGCGCCGCGGCGAAGGGTCGGGAGCGGGTCAGCCCAGGCGCTGGACCAGCGCGCGGTACTCGTCCCACATCTCCTTCGGCGTGTGGTCACCGAAGGTGTTGAGGTGCTCGGGGATCAGTGAGGCCTCCTCGCGCCAGACCTCCTTGTCGACGTTCAGCAGGAAGTCGAGGTCCGACTCGGAGAGGTCCAGGCCGTCCGCGTCCAGGGAGCCCTTGGCCGGCAGGATGCCGATCGGGGTCTCGACGCCCTCGGCCTTGCCCTCCAGCCGCTCGACGATCCACTTGAGGACGCGGCTGTTCTCACCGAACCCGGGCCACACGAACTTCCCCGCGTCGTTCTTGCGGAACCAGTTCACGTAGTAGATCTTCGGCAGTTTGGACGCGTCGGGCTTGTCGTTGCCCACCGTGACCCAGTGCTTCATGTAGTCGCCCATGTTGTAGCCGCAGAACGGCAGCATGGCGAACGGGTCGCGGCGCAGCTCGCCGACCTTGCCCTCGGCGGCGGCGGTCTTCTCGGAGGCGACGTTCGCCCCGAGGAAGACGCCGTGCTGCCAGGTGAAGGACTCGGTGACCAGCGGGACGGCGGAGGCACGGCGGCCGCCGAACAGGATGGCCGAGATCGGCACCCCCTTGGGGTCCTCCCACTCGGGCGCGATGATCGGGCACTGGCCTGCCGGGACGGTGAAGCGGGCGTTGGGGTGGGCGGCGGGCGTGCCGGACGCGGGGGTCCAGTCGTTGCCCTTCCAGTCGGTGAGGTGCGCGGGGAGCTCCTCGGTCATGCCCTCCCACCACACGTCGCCGTCGTCGGTGAGCGCGACGTTGGTGAAGACGGAGTTGCCCCACATCGTCTTCATGGCGTTGGCGTTGGTGTGCTCACCGGTGCCGGGCGCGACGCCGAAGAAGCCGGCCTCGGGGTTGATCGCGTACAGCTGACCGTCCTCCCCGAACCGCATCCAGGCGATGTCGTCGCCGATGGTCTCGACGGTCCAGCCGGGGATCGTGGGCTCCAGCATGGCGAGGTTGGTCTTGCCGCAGGCGCTGGGGAACGCGGCGGCGACGTACTTCGGCTGCCCCTGCGGCGGCGTGAGCTTCAGGATCAGCATGTGCTCGGCGAGCCAGCCCTCGTCACGGGCCATGACGGAGGCGATGCGCAGCGCGTAGCACTTCTTGCCGAGCAGGGCGTTGCCGCCGTAGCCGGAGCCGTAGGACCAGATCTCGCGGTCCTCGGGGAAGTGCGAGATGTACTTGGTGGAGTTGCAGGGCCACGGGACGTCTTCCTGGCCCTCGTCCAGCGGTGCGCCCAGGGTGTGCACGGCCTTGACGAAGAAGCCGTCGGTGCCGAGCTCGTCCAGGACCTCCTGGCCCATGCGCGTCATCGTGCGCATCGAGACGGCGACGTACGCGGAGTCCGTGATCTCGACGCCGATCGCGGAGAGCGGTGAGCCGACGGGGCCCATGCAGAAGGGGACGACGTACATCGTGCGCCCGCGCATGGAGCCGCGGAAGACGCCCTTCTCCCCCGCGAAGATCTCCCGCATCTCGGCGGGGGCCTTCCAGTGGTTGGTCGGGCCCGCGTCCTCCTCCTTCTCGGAGCAGATGAAGGTGCGGTCCTCGACGCGGGCGACATCGCTCGGGTCGGACGCGGCGTAGTACGAGTTCGGGCGCTTGACCGGGTCGAGTCTGGTGAAGGTGCCCTTGGCTACGAGCTCCTCGCACAGGCGCTCGTACTCGGCCTCGGAGCCGTCGCACCAGACCACGCGGTCCGGCTGGGTGAGGGCGGCGATCTCGTCCACCCAGGAGACGAGCTCCTGGTGCCGAGTGGGAACAGTGAGGGGAGCCGCGATGTCTCGCGCCACGATCGCTCCTTGGAGAGAGGGTGTGTTGTCCGGCCCCGTGGGGGCTGCGACCCGGATGCTGACCCCTTCGAATTCCCCTGGCGCTCATCCGGTGCCGACCGCACTCATTTGATCATCCGGCCAACTCGCCCATATGTCCAGGGGGCCGCCCACGTGAGCATCACCACTCGGGTCGGTTACCTACGGAAGCGTAGGTAGCATGCGGATATGACTTCTGCCGCCTCCGAGTCCGGGCCCGTCGAGCTCACCGACCCCGTCCCGGTCAAGCCACGGATGCGTGGCTGGCTGCACGCCGGGATGTTCCCCGCCGTGGTCATCGCCGGTATCACCCTGATCGCCCTGGCCGACAGCACCCGCGCGCGGGTCGCCTGTGCCGTGTACGTACTCAGCGCCTGCCTGCTGTTCGGTGTGAGCGGGATCTACCACCGGGGCACCTGGGGCCCGCGCGGCGAGGCGGTGCTGCGCAGGCTGGACCACGCGAACATCTTCCTGATCATCGCGGGGACCTACACGCCCCTGGCTCTCCTGCTGCTGCCCGAGTCCACCAGCCGTCCGCTCATGTGGGCGATCTGGGGTGCCGCGGCGGCCGGCATCGCCTTCCGCGTCTTCTGGGTCGGCGCCCCGCGCTGGCTCTACACCCCGTGCTACATCGCCATGGGCTGGGCGGCGGTGTTCTTCCTGCCGGACTTCATGCGCGCCGGCGGCATCGCGGTGCTGGTCCTCGTCGTCGTCGGCGGGCTGCTCTACAGCGTGGGAGGCGTCATCTACGGCCTGAAGCGGCCGAACCCGTCACCCCGCTGGTTCGGCTTCCACGAGGTCTTCCACTCGCTGACACTGGCGGCGTTCATCGCGCACTACGTCGGCATCTCCCTGGTCGCCTACGAGCAGTGAGACGCACCGCCTGACGGAGAGGACGGGCCCGGCCACCGAGGCCGGGCCCGTCCCCGTGTCAGCCGCCGAGCTTCGCCGCCAGCTCCCCCGCGTCCGTGGTCGGCGCGTCGCACACGAAGTGCCGGCAGACGTACGCGGTCGGCGCACCGCCCCTCTGCGGCCGGTCCACCAGCAGCGGGAACTCGGTACCGGCGTCCGGCCCCTCGCCCGCCGCGACGACCGCCCCGGGCGCCCGGCCCAGCAGCGCCGTCCGGTGCAGCTCGCCGCCGACCGGTCCGGTCACGGCGACCTCGCGGGGGCCGTCCAGCAGCGCTTCTGCGACCGCCAGCCCCCAGCCGATGAACCGGGGCGCCTTCGGGCCGAGCGCACCGACGATCCCCAGAGCGCCCTCGGCCGCCGTGCGGTGCGCCTCGGAGCCGGTGTGGGCGGCGTAGGAGAGCAGCGCGCCCGCGGCTGCCGTCCAGCCCGCCGGGGTGGCGCTGTCGGTGGGGTCCTGGGGGCGGCGGATCAGCCGCTCCGCGTCGTCGGCCGTGTCGTACAGCTGCCCGCCCTCGCCGGTGAAGCGCTCCAGCACGATGTCCAGCAGGAAGCCCGCGAACTCCAGCCAGGCACCCTCACCGGTGACCGAGGCGAGCGACAGGAACCCCTCGGCGACATCGCCGTAGTCCTCCAGGACCCCCGCGTTGTCGCCGGCCCTGCCGTCCCTCGACGTGCGGCAGAGCCGGGCTACGTCCCCCAGGTGCACCCGTACCAGCAGGTCGGCGGCCTCGGTCGCCCGCTCGACGAGGTCCGGGCGGTCGAAGTACGCCCCCGTCTCGGCGAGCGCGGCGATCGCCAGGCCGTTCCAGGCGGCCACGATCTTGTCGTCCCGCTCGGGGCGCGCCCGCAGCTCACGGGCCGCGAGCAGCCGGGCGCGTACGTCCTCGACCCTCGCCCCGTCGTCGGTGTCCGCCTCGCCCGTCCGCACGAGCCGCAGCACGGAGGCCCCCTCCTCGAAGGTGCCCTCCTCGGTCACCCCGAAGTACTCGGCGGCGAAGGTGGCGTCCTCCTCGCCCAGCACCTCGCGCAGCTGCGCGGGCGTCCAGACGTAGAACGCGCCCTCGACGTGCCGTCCCTGCGCGTCCTCGCTGTCGGCGTCCAGGGCGGAGGCGAAGCCGCCCTCGGCGGTCCGCAGCTCGCGCACCATGAAGTCGGCCGTCTCCAGGGCCACCCGGCGGGCCAGGTCCGAGCCCGTGGCGCGCCACAGATGGGCGTACACGCGGCAGAGCAGCGCGTTGTCGTAGAGCATCTTCTCGAAGTGCGGGACGATCCACTCGCGGTCCACCGAATAGCGGGCGAAGCCGCCGCCGAGCTGGTCGTAGATCCCGCCGCGGGCCATGGCGGCGCAGCTGTCGGCGGCCATCTGCAGGGCGCCCTCGGCGCCCGTACGGGCGTGGTGGCGCAGCAGGAACTCGATGACCATGGACGGCGGGAACTTGGGCGCGCCGCCGAAACCGCCGTGCTTCTCGTCGTAGTCACGGGTCAGCCGCAGCAGGGCCTGCGCCAGCTCCGCCTCGCCCGGCACGCCTCCCTCGCCGACGGCCAGGGAGCGGCTCGTGAGGTCGCGGACGATGCGCCCGGCGACCTCTCCGACCTCGTCGCGCCGGTCGGTCCAGGCGGCCACGACCCCTTCGAGGACCTGCTGGAAGGAGGGCATGCCGTGGCGGGACTCGGGCGGGAAGTACGTGCCGAAGTAGAAGGGCTCGGCGTCGGCGGTGAGGAAGACGGTCATCGGCCAGCCGCCCTGGCCGGTGGCTGCCTGCACGGCCTCCATGTAGACGGCGTCGACGTCGGGGCGTTCCTCGCGGTCGACCTTGACCGGCACGAAGTGCGCGTTGAGGTAGGCGGCCACGGCCTCGTCCTCGAAGGACTCGTGGGCCATCACGTGGCACCAGTGGCAGGCGGCGTACCCGACGGACAGCAGGACGGGGACGTCGCGGCGTTTCGCTTCCTCGAAGGCTTCCGGCGACCAGGGCCACCAGTCCACCGGATTGTCCGCGTGCTGAAGCAGATAGGGCGAGGTCACGCCAGCCAGCCGGTTCATACGGCCCAGCCTCTCACAGCACCTGGCCCGACCGGCGTAACCGTCATGGACCCGCCTCGCCCGGTCGGATGGCACTCGTGAGCCATCACGTGGTGGGTGGTTCCTTCCCTTCCGAGTCGGGCGGCCCGGCACCCCGGAACAGTAGGCTGAGCGCAGCGGTGCCGGACCTGCCGAGGCTCCTCGAAGGAGGTACACCATGACCGCCGAGATGGTGGCGCCCGCCTGGATGCACACGCAGATCAGCGCGGAACAGTACGACTCCTGGTCCGAGGAGCAGTGCGTCGGCATCGAGATCGTGGACGGGATGGTCGTCGTGAGCCCGAGCGTCTCCAAGCGCCACAACCGGCTGGCCCGCATCCTGGCCAACGCCCTGGACGCCGCTGCGGGCCCGGACTGGAACGCCGACACAGACTTCGACGTCCGACTGCAGGACGTTCCCCTCACCAACCGCCGCCCGGACGTCATCGTCTACCGGGCGGAGACCATCGACCTCACGCCCACCCGCCCCGAGCACGTACTCCTCGTCGTCGAGGTGGTGTCGCCCGGCTCGGAGACCACAGACCGGATCGTGAAGGTCGACCAGTACGCCAAGGCCGGCATCCCCTTCTACTGGCGGGTCGAGCAGGCCGCTACCGGGGTTCCGATCGTCTACACCTACGTTCTCGACCCCGCCACCAGGGCTTACAGGGACGGCGAGATGTTCACCGGCACGGTGAAGGCCACCGCACCTTTCTCCATCATGGTCGACCTCGGGCCCCTGAAGTAAGCAAGCCGCCCCCTCCGGAGATGAATCCGTCGGGGGCGGCTCCCTGTTGCCGGAGCTCCGGACCGAGGACACTGGACGGTCCACACAGCGGATCCGGCCGCGTCCTGGCCGGGGCCGGGAGCGAGGGGGATCCATGGGGATGCGGGACAGCCATCGGACGGAAGCCGAACGGCTGTTGGTACGTGCCGTCGAGGAAGAGGCACGGCGAACGGGAGGCCGGACGGACTCGGGAGCCCTGCTGGCGCGTGCCCGGGGCGCGCTCGACACCATGGCTGCGGGCGCTGCCGACGAGTACGCGGCCTACACGGCGGCGTTGGACGCCGCCGGAGCGGGTCAGCAGCCGCTGTCGGCGCGGTTCAGCAGGGCGTCGCTCGGAACCCCGCTGCTGGTGACGGGCGTCGCCGCCGCGGCGGCCTTCGGCGCGGACCTGGCGCTCGGCACCGCGACCGGTCTCGCCCTGGGCGCGGGCGCGGTCGTCGCCGTCGCGGGGACGACCGTGACGGTGGCCCGGGTGACCGCGTCGCACTGGCCCGCCGCCCATCGCAGGGCCGGTGAACTCAACCAGCCGGGCGGGCCCGAACAGCTGAGGCTGCAGTGGCTGACCGCTCTGGAGGTACGGGGCATCCGCCCGTTCCTCGACCAGCAGCGGATGCTCAACGCCTCCGCCCGGCCGCCGAAGAAGGCGAGCGGTTCCGTGGTGCCGCAGCTGCGCGGCGGTGACCGCAGCGCGGCCGCGCGCACCCGGTCGGTGCTCGCCCAGTCCTTCGGCCATCTGCCCGCCGTGGAAGGTCCGTTCGCGGGCCGCCGCACCGAACTGGCCCAGATCGCCCGGTGGGTGCACGCCGCCCGCGCCGCGACGGAGACCAGGCCGACCGTCGTCGTCCTGCACGGCGCCCCGGGCTCCGGGCGCACCACGCTCGCCGTGCGGGCCGCGCACGCGCTCAAGGACCAGTTCCGCGGTGCGTGCGTGGTCGATCTGCGGGGCGATGTCTCCGGCGAGACCCCGCTGCCGACCCGGGACGCCCTGCTGCACCTGCTGAACCGGCTGGGCGCACCGCGCGAACAGCTGCTCTTCCGGGAGAGGTCCTCCGCCGAACAGCAGGTGCGCCGCCTCAGCGAGCTCTACCACCAGCACCTGACGGGAACGCCCGTCACGATCGTCCTGGACGACGCGACCGACGCCGCGCAGGTCCGCACCCTCCTGCCCGAGCGCTCCGACAGCCTGGTCCTCGTCACCTCCCGTGAGCCCCTGGAGCTGCCCGCCGACATCCCCGCGACGGTGCACCACCTGCCCGTCGGCGGTCTGGACGCGGCGGGCGCCGAGGAGTTGCTGCGCGAGTCGGCACAGGACGAGGAGGCCGGCCCGTACGACTACCCGTCGACCGACTCCGTCGTCGAACTGTGCGGCGCGCTGCCGCTCGCCCTGCGCGTCGTGGGCTCCGCCCTCGGCGCCCGCAGCCGGGCCGATCTCGCGGAGGCCCTCGCGGCGTACGGCCCGGTCGCGCCCGTCGAGCGGGCCCTGTGGCTGCGCTACACCGATCAGTCCGAACCGGCGAGGCGGCTGCTGCGGCGGCTCGCCCTGGCCGGTCGCGCCAGCCTCGGGGCCGCCGCCGCGGCGTCGCTGCTGTCCTCCGACGAGCAGGAGGCCGGCCGCCTCCTGGAGTCCCTGACCCGGGCCGGGCTCCTGGTCCACGTGCGGGGCGCGCGCTACCGGCTGCACGACCTCGTACGTGACTTCGCCCTGGCCCGGCTGCTCGACGAGGAGTCGGCGGCCGACCGTACGGCCGCACAGGAACGCCTCATCCGGAACTACGCGGAGCTCGCCGACGCGGTGATCCGCATGGTCGACGGCAAGATGTCCACCCGGGCCGGGCAGTTCGGTCCGCACGGCTTCAGCTCGCTGGACGCCGCCCTGCGCTGGCTGGACGACGAGTCGAGCTTCATCACCTCGGCACTGCGGCACACGGAGGGCGTCGACCAGGGCGCGGTGCTCCACCTGCTGGGCGCCCTGTGCGACTACTGCCTGCTGCGCGGCGACCTCTACCGGCTCGGTGAGATCAGCGAGCTGACGCGCGCCGTCGACCACGGGCTCCTGGAACGCTCGGTCCAGTGGCGTACGGGCATCGCGGCCCGGCAGCTCGGGGAGCTCGACAAGGCCCGCACCACGCTGTCCTCGGTCGTCGGTCTGTACCGCGAGGCGGAGAACGACGCGGGCGCCGCCCTCGCGCTCTGCTCGCTCGGCATCACCCTGCACCACCAGGGCAATCTGACCGAGGCCTCGGCGCGGCTGCGCGAGGCACTCGACCTGCAGGCCTCTCCGGAGCAGGCGGAGGACCGGGCCTGGTCCCTGCACGCGCTGGCCGCCGTCGAACGCGACCGGGCCAATCTCGCCGAGGCCCTGACCCTGCTGGACACCGCGCTGGCCCTGCACCGCGAGGGCGAGTCGCTGCACGGCGAGGCCTGGACGCACTTCCAGCTCGGCCAGGTCTGTCTGCGCCTCGGCGAGGTCGCCCGGGCCGAGGAGGAGCTGTCCGCCGCGCTGGAGCTGTACGGCCGGACCCGGGACGAGCGCGGGGAGGCCTGGGCCCTGACGCAGCTGGCCCGCGCCCGGCTGCTCGACGGCGATCCCGCTCCGGCGGTGGAGCAGCTGCGTGAGGCCCTCGACCGGCACCGGGCCAACGAGGACGCCCGGGGCGAGGCGTGGACGCGGTACTACATGGGGCAGGCGCTGGAGGAGGACGGCGACACCGACCAGGCGGTACGGGAGCTGGAGCGGGCCCGCACGATGTTCTCCCGGATGCGTGACGTGTACGGGCTGGCGTGTGCCCGCCATCACTCGGGGCGCGTCACCCGCGACCAGCGGGCCGCGCAGACGGGCAACCTGCGCAACTCCGGTTTCGCCCGGCAGCTCCTGGTCGACGCCCGCGCCGACTTCCGGCGGATCGGGGTGGCCCACGGCGAGGCCTGGACCTGCCTGGAGCTGGCCCTGGTCGACGGCGGGAACAACCGTGCGGCGCAGGCCCTGGAGCTCTGCGGCGAGGCGATCACCCTGTTCGCCTCGTACGGAGACGTCCGTGGCGGCGACTGGGCGGCGTTCCTGCGGTGCACGCTGCTGCCGTACGCCTCGCCGGGCGGCAGCGAGGTGGGCACGGCGGTGGCCCAGCAGGAGCTCACGGACCTGCTGGGGGCCGCGCATCCACTGCGGGACGCGAAGCTGGAGGAGTGCGCGGCGGCGTTCCTCGTGGCCCTGAACCGTGGGGTGGACCTGGACGACGGCTGGCAGGCCTGGCGCCTGGGCCTGACACCGTCCCGGCACGCCCGCGAGGTGATGGGGGTGCCGGTGGGCGTACGGCCCTGACGGCTGTCCTGTAATCCCTGCGCCCGCCAGGGATTACGGGACAGCTCTGTCACGCGGAAGTCCGAGCCGGCCGCGGGTGGCGACGAGCAGGACGGCCGCCACGACGGTGGAGCTGACCAGGAAGGCGTGGGCCGCGTACGAATCGCCCAGGGTCGGGAAGACGTCCGAGTACGCGATGGAGAAGAAGTTGTTCACGCCGGTGTGCAGCAGCATGGCCAGCAGCAGGCTCTGCCTGGTGTGGTTGAAGAGCCACGTCATGACGAAGCTGAAGGCGATCGTGGTGGCCACGAATTCGAACGGGGTGTACCAGAGGACGGTGCCGCCCCAGTCGGTGAGGAACAGCGGGAGGTGCCAGACGCCCCACAGCGGGCCGAGGATCAGCGTGCCGACGACCGGTCCGTACGCGCTCTGGAGCCGGGGCATCGCGAAGTCGCGCCAGCCAGGCTCCTCGGCGATGCCGGTGGTGAGCATCTGCAGGAGCAGCCCGGGCAGGAACGCGGCGAGCACCATGGCGCTCGGCATGACGGGGCTCCGGCCGCCCAGCGCGTACAAGGTGAGCACGAGCACGAGGGGGACGGCGACGATGACACCGGCCCACCAGCGCCAGCTGACCCGCCAGGCGGTCATCCGGCCCACCCAGGCGCGGAGCCCCGGGCGTCCCTCGGTGATGATCGTGACGAGGAACGCCGACAGGATCGGGCCGAGGTAGGCGCCCGGAAGGACCCCCAGCAGCTGGCTTCCGCCGGTGTCGCCCCCGGGGAAGGTGAAGTCGAGGACGCCCTGGCCGTTCCCGGACAGGATGTACGGCACCCAGGCCACCCAGCTCATCAGGAAGGCGAGCGAGAAGAACCAGATCAGGGGCGCGCGGCGGATGCTCCCCCGCACGCCGCCGCCCGGCCGGGGCCCGGCGGCGGCGGGCGGCGGAGGGCCGACGCCGAGCTGTTGCTGGACGGTCACAGGGCTGCCCTCGCGGTCTTCTCGGCGGACGCGGTCCGACGATGGTGCAGGACGAGTCCGACGCCGCAGGCGAGCGTGGCGAGCCCGAAGGCGACGGAGACGACGACCGTGACCCCGTCCATCGTCGAGGTGACCGCGTTGCAGACGGCGCAGAGCAGGAGCAGCGCCCACAGCACGGGCCGCAGCAGGCCACGGGAGGGGCTTGCCGCCGTGCGTCCGGGGAGGGGATCGTTCATCGTCTTCTCCTTGTCCGAGGGGGAGTTGGGGTACGGACAGGACGCTACGGACGCGCCGTGCGGCGGACGATCCGGCCAGGTGGAGAACGGAAGTACAGCAGGCTGTACCAACGTTCCCCCGGCCCTCCCCCGCCCGGTGCCGGGTGTCATAGTGGCGTCGCACTGGAGGTGGGATGCCCACGCACGACACGTCACCGGTGGCCGGTCACCGACCGGCCCGCCCCCTGGGCGTCCTCGCACGCGCCCGTGCCGCACTGGACTCCTTCGAGCACCTCGTCGGTGGCATCGGTACGGCGATCCTCGCCCTGGTCATGCTGCTGTGGCTGGTGTTCACCGCGGTGACCTGCCTGTTCGGCATCGGTCTGCTGCTGGTGCCCGGCACCCTGCGGGCGCTGCGCGCCGTGGCAGGCCGCGAGCGCGCACGGCTGTCCCGGTGGGGCCCGGAGATCATCGGCCGCGGGCCCGGGCCCACCCGGCTGCGCGAGGCGGTCACCGACCCGGCCACCCGCCGCGAGGTGGGCTGGGTCGCCTCCCACGCGGTCCTGGGGACGGCCCTGGGCCTGGTCGGGATGACGCTCCCCTTCACCTCGGTGACCGACGCGTCGTTCCCGCTGTGGTGGGGTCTCGTCCCGCCTGCGGAGGCCACTCCCTCGATCGGTCTGTGGACGGTGCGCGACTGGCCGGGTGCCTTCGCCGTGAGTCTGCTCGGCGTCGGCTGGCTGGCCGTCACCCTGGCCGTCGTACCGGGGATGGCGTGGCTCCAGGCTTGGCCCGGGCGGCGGTTGCTGGCCCCTCCGCCCGGCACCGACCTCGTGATGCGTGTCGCCCAGCTCACCTCGACGCGTGCGGCCGCCCTGGACGCGCACGCCGCCGAGCTCCGCCGGATCGAACGGGCGCTGCACGACGGCGCCCAGAACCGTCTGGTCGCCGTCACCGTGCTGCTCGGGGCGTCCCGCCGGGCGGTGGCCCGTGACCCGGCCGGCGCCGACGCCCTCCTGGAACGCGCGCAGGGCGCCGCCGAGCAGGCACTCGCGGAGCTGCGCGCCGTGGTGCGCGCCATCCTGCCGCCGGTGCTGGCCGACCGGAGCCTCGGCGACGCGCTCTCGGGTCTGGCGGCCAACTGCCCGGTGCCCTGCCGGGTGGAGGCCGACGTGGACGGACGCTTCGCCGCGTCCGTCGAAGCGACCGCCTACTTCGTGGTGGCGGAGACGCTGACCAACGTCGCCAGGCACAGCGGGGCGGCGCACGCCGCCGTCACGGTCCACCACGACGACGGGCGGCTGCGGGTCCGGGTCACCGACGACGGGCGCGGCGGGGCGGACGAACACGGCGGGTCCGGCCTGGCCGGCATCCGCAAGCGCGTCGAGGCACTCGACGGCGTATTCACTCTGGCCAGCCCACCGGGTGGGCCCACGACACTGGAGGCCGAACTGCCGTGCGGATCGTGATCGCGGAGGATGATCCGCTGCTGAGGGAAGGCCTCGCGCTGCTGCTGCGCGCGGAGGGGCTCGACGTCGTGGCGACCACGGGTGGCCCCGACACCTTCCTGGACGCGGTGGACGAGCACCGGCCCGACGTGGCGATCGTCGACGTGCGGATGCCGCCGACGCACACCGACGAGGGG
Organism: Streptomyces sp. NPDC002793; assembly: GCF_040295485.1. Lineage (NCBI taxonomy): Bacteria > Bacillati > Actinomycetota > Actinomycetes > Kitasatosporales > Streptomycetaceae > Streptomyces > Streptomyces sp. NPDC002793. The sequence goes on from NZ_JBEOVL010000006.1 coordinate 218,558, forward strand.
ATCAGGGCGGCCGTGGAGGCACGGCGCCGCCAACCAGGTCTGCCGGTCCTCGTGCTCTCCGCCTACGTCGAGCAGGCCTTCGCCACGGATCTGCTCTCCGAGGGCAGCGCGGGGCTCGGCTACCTGCTCAAGGAGCGGGTCGGCCGGGTCGAGGAGTTCCTGACCGCGCTGGAGCGCGTCGCCGCCGGCGGGACGGCCATCGACCCGGAGGTCGTCGCGCAGCTCTTCGCACGCACCCGCCCCGACGCCCACCTGGACCGGCTGAGCCCGCGCGAGCGCGATGTGCTGGCACTGATGGCGGAGGGCCTGGGCAACACGGCGATAGCCGCACGTCTCTTCGTCACGGACGGCGCCGTCCACAAGCACATCCGGAGCATCTTCGCCAAGCTGGACCTGGCACCGGCGGACCGTACGGACCGCCGGGTCGCGGCCGTGCTGCGCCATCTCGACGACGCGCGCCGCCGGGGCTGAGCCCGCCGGCACGGCCACCTCCGTCCAGCCCTGCGGGGGAAGTGGCCGAGCGGCGTCAGCCCTTGCCCTGAGCGGCCGCCTTCGACTTCTCGGCGGAGGCGCCCGCCTTCTCCGCGGCCTCGGTGTCCGCCGGCTTCGCGGCCGGGTCGGGGGCCTCCTCGAAGTCGACCCTGCCCATGTGGCGGTTCATCGACTTCATCAGGAGCCACACCCCGACGGCGAGCGCCGCGAAGACGAGGAAGCCGAGAACGCCGGGGGTGACCTTGTTCTCGTCGAGCTCCTTGGCGGCGAGCGGAACGAACTGCGTCAGTGCCTGGGTCGCGTACATATCAGGCATTGTCGCGGATGCCCGCGAAGAGGTCGCTCTCGGGGAGGGAAGTAGCGACCAGAGACTTGGCGAGCTCGTACTCCTCGGTCGGCCAGACCTCCCGCTGGACGTCCATCGGGACGCGGAACCAGCCGCCGTCCGGGTCGATCTGCGTGGCGTGCGCGATCAGCGCCTTGTCGCGGATCTCGAAGAAGTCGTCGCACGGGATGTGCGTGGTCAGCGTGCGCTCGGCGCGCTCGAACTCCTTCCAGCGCTCCAACCAGTCGCCGTACGGGGACTCCAGCCCACGGGCGAGGAGCGCCTCGTGCAGGGCGACCGTGCGCGGCTTGTTGAAACCCTGGTTGTAGTACAGCTTCTGCGGCTGGAAGGCCGGGCCGAACTCCGCCTCGGGGAACCGCTCGGTGTCCGCGGCGCCCTCGAACGCGATCATCGAGATCGTGTGCGTCTTGATGTGGTCGGGGTGCGGGTACCCGCCGTTCTCGTCGTACGTGGTGATCACCTGCGGCCGGAACGCGCGGATCTTCGCGACGAGGCGCCCCGCCGCCGTCTCGTCGTCCTCCAGCGCGAAGCAGCCCTCGGGCAGCGGAGGCAGCGGGTCGCCCTCGGGCAGACCCGAGTCGACGAAGCCGAGCCACTCCTGCTTGACGCCCAGGATCTCCCTGGCCTCGTCCATCTCCTTCTTGCGCACCTCGTGGATGTTCGCCTCGATGTACGCGTCCCCCTGGAGCTTCGGATTGAGGATGGATCCCCGCTCGCCCCCCGTGCAGGTGACGACCAGGACGTCCACCCCCTCGGACACGTACTTGGCCATGGTGGCCGCGCCCTTGCTCGACTCGTCGTCGGGGTGGGCGTGAACGGCCATCAGTCGCAGCTGCTCGGTCAAGACTCGGTCCTCAGTGATTCGTCGCAGTGGTCGGCTTCTATAGTGACTGAACCGGGGGGTGGAAAATTCCTCGATCCCCTGTACGGGAGGAACGATCATGGCAGCGGTTCGCGAGGCCTTGCCCGAGGGGCGCTACGGCCGGTCGCAGGATCAGCGGGCGGACCGCAAGCTGCGGATCACCGGTTCGGTGCTGGGTGTGGCCTTCCTCGCGATGATCGGCTGGTTCGGTTACGACTACGTGGCCGGCCAGGACGTCAGCGCCGAACTCATCAAGTCCAAGATCGTCTCCGACGCCCGCGCCGAGGTCCACCTGGAGGTCCGCAAGGACCGGGACGCCGACGGGCACTGCACGCTCCGCGCCCTGAGCGAGGACGGCGCGGAGGTCGGCCGGGCGGACTTCCGCTTCGCCGAGCGCACCGACCGGATCGACGAGGTGGTCTCCCTGCGCACCACCTCCAGGGCGACGGCCGTCGAGCTCAAGGGGTGCACCACGGGGAGCTGACCGCACCGGGGCGCGCGCCGCCCCCGATGCACCCTCTCTCGTGCTGACCTGCGCGGACAAGTGTGTGACGTTTTACCTTCTCCCCCTTTTCGCGCGAAATTGTTAGGCTCGTTGTTTCGCCCACCCGTGGCAGCGCATGCTTGGGGTAGGGCGTTGCTTTGTATTCCCAGCACCGACGAGGAGCACCCTGTGACCCAGACCAGCGATAACGTCACCTGGCTCACGCCGGAGGCGTACAACCAGCTGAAGGCAGAGCTGGAGTACCTGTCTGGTCCCGCGCGCACGGAGATCTCCGTCAAGATCGCGGCGGCCCGCGAGGAGGGTGACCTCCGCGAGAACGGCGGCTACCACGCGGCCAAGGAGGAGCAGGGCAAGATGGAGCTCCGGGTCCGTCAGCTGACCCAGCTCCTGGAGCACGCGAAGGTCGGCGAAGCCCCGGCCGACGACGGCGTGGTCGAGCCCGGCATGGTCGTGACGATCGCCTTCGACGGCGACCCGGACGACACCGTCACCTTCCTGCTCGCCTCCCGCGAGTACGCGAGCTCCGACATCGAGACCTACTCCCCCCAGTCCCCGCTCGGCATGGGCGTGAACGGCAAGCGGATGGGCGAGGACGCGGAGTACGAGCTGCCGAACGGCAAGAAGGCCACGGTGAAGATCGTCTCGGCGAAGCCCTACCAGGGCTGACCCCACACACACATCACGGAGCCCCGACCGCGCATGCGGCCGGGGCTCCGTCGTGCCCGGGGGCGGGCGGTGGTCTCAGCGGGCCAGCAGGTCCACGATCGCCGACGTGATCTCGTCGGGTGCCTCCTCGGCCATGAAGTGCCCCGCCCGGGTCAGCCGGTGGTCCAGGTCCGGTGCCCACGCCTTCCACACCCCGGCGGCGTCGTAGCCGAGCCGCGCGCCCCAGTCCTGCTGGACGACCGTCACGGGCATGGCCAGCTGCGACCCGGCGTCCAGGTCCGCCTGGTCGTGCGTGACGTCGATGCCCGCCGAGGCCCGGTAGTCCGCGACGATCGACGTCACCGCCATGGCGCTCGCCCGCAGGTACTCACCACGCACCTCCTGCGGCATTGCGGCCGGGTCGGCGGCCCAGGCTTCGAGGAACGAGCCGAAGAACGCGTCCGCGCTGTTGGCGATCATCTCCTCCGGCAGGCCCGGCGGCTGCGCCATGAGGAACAGGTGGTAACCGACCGCCGCCGAGGCGCCGTGCAGGACGTTCCACATGTCGAGCGTCGGCACGACGTCGAGGATGCCCAGGTGCGTGATGGTCTCGGGGTGGTCCAGCCCCGCGCGGAAGGCGACCAGGGCGCCCCGGTCGTGGCCGACGAGGGCGAAGCGCTCGTGGCCGAGCGCCGCCGCCAGGGCGACGACGTCGGCGGCCATGGTGCGCTTGGCGTAGACCTCGGGCCCGGTGGCGGCCGGCCTGTCGCTGGCGCCGTAGCCCCGCAGGTCAGGGCAGATCACCGTGTGATCGTCGGCGAGCCGCTCGGCGACGTGCCGCCACATCAGGTGGGTCTGGGGGAAGCCGTGCAGCAGCACCACCGGGCTGCCGCTGCCGCCGACGGCGGCAGCCAGCTCCACACCGTCCTCGCCGGGCAGGCGGACGTGATCGAAGCCGGGAAGGGTGAGCGCCATGAGGGACCGTCCTTGCGGGTCGGGGGGCTGTGTCGGGGGCTGACCGGATCAGCCTGGGCGACGGCGATCAGCAGCCGATCAGTACGGTGCGGCGCGGCCGGTTCCCGGCACGGAGGATGGGGGCATGCGAATCGACGTACTCGGCGCCGTGCGGGCCTTCCACGACGACGGCAGTCCGGTCGGCCTGGGCGGGCCCCGCCATCGCGAGGTACTCGCCCGGCTCGTGGCCGCCGAAGGACGGATGGTCACCACCGACACCCTCGTCGACGACCTGTGGACCGACCCGCCGGCCCGCGCGGTGGGCGCTCTTCGCACGTTCGTCGCCGCCCTGCGCCGCGCCCTCGAACCCGACCGGCCGCCCCGCGATCCACCGCGCGTGCTCGTCACCGAAGGCCCCGGCTACGCGCTGCGCCTGCCGCGCGAGGACGTGGACGTCCACCGCTTCCAGGACGCCCTGGCCCGCGCCCGGCACCACCCCGACGCGGTGACCGGCCTCGGCACGGAACTCGCGGCCTGGCGCGGACCCGCCTACGCCGATGTGACCGGCTCCGAGTGGGCGCGGCGCGAGCGGACCCGGCTGGAGGAGCTGCGGCTGGAAGGGGTGGAACTGCGCGCCCGCATCCTCCTCGACTCCGGGGAAGGCGCCGGCCTCGTCGCCGAACTGGGCGCCCACGTCGCCGAGCACCCGTGGCGTGAGCCGGCCTGGGGACTGCTCGCCCGCGCACTCCACCGCGCGGGCCGCCAGGCCGACGCGCTCGCCACCCTCCGCCGCGCCCGCGCGATGCTCGTCGACCGGCTCGGCCTCGACCCGGGTGCCGACCTCCAACGCCTGGAGACGGACATCCTCAACGGATACGTGCCCGCCGAACGGACGCGTACCGCATGGACCGGCCCCGGTGCCCGGCTCGGCCCGCGCACCACCGTGGATCTGGCCCGCACCCTCGCGCTGGCGGGTGGCGACGCCCTCGTCCACTCGCGGCGCGACCGCCTCGCCGCCGTACGGGCCGCGGAACGCACGGGAGACCCCGCCCTGACCGCCCGGATCATCGGCGCCTACGACGTACCCGCCCTCTGGAGCCGGGCCGACGACCCCGAGCAGTGCCGGACCGTCGTCGCGACCGCCGAGCGCACCCTCACCGCGCTCGGCCCCGACGGTCCGGCCGACCTGGTGGCCCGGCTCCTGGCCACGGTCGCCGTCGAGACCCGCAGCGCCGACGCGTCCGCGACCGAGCTGACCCGCGCCCGGCAGGCGGCACGGCAGGCCGAGGCGCTGGCACGGGACCTGGGCGATCCCGCCCTGCTGGCGTTCGCCCTCGACGGGGTGTTCCTGCACTCCTTCGCCCGCCCCGGGCTCGCGACGGTACGGGACGGGATCGGCGCCGAGATCCTCGACCTGGCCACCCGGTACGGGCTGCCGAACTTCGCCGTACTGGGCCGCCTCGTCCGCCTGCAGTCCGCCTCCGCCCTCGGCGACCTCGACGCCGCGACCACCCACGCGGAGGCGGCCGAACAGCTCGCCGCCACCACCGAGGCGCCCCTCGTCCCCGTCCTCACCGGGTGGTTCCGGGCCCGGGTCACGGCCGCCCGCTCCACCGGACCCGGCGGACCGACCGCCGCCACGGCTGCCGCGCACTACCGCACGGCAGAGGACTCCCTACGGACCGCCGGAATGCCGGGGCTGCACCGAGGCCTCTTCCCCCTCGCCCTGCTGGGGCTGCGCCTGCTGCACGACCGGCCCGCGCCCACCGACCCGCACCTCGACTGGGGCCCGTACCGCCCGTGGACCCTCCCTCTCGTCCTGCTGGCCGAGAACCGGGCCGAGGAGGCCCGCGCCGCCCTCGCCACAGCGCCCGAGCCACCCCCCGACCACATGCAGGAGGCCCTGTGGTGCCTGACCGCCCACGCCGCCGCACACCTCGGCGAACGCGCGACAGCCGCACGGGCGGTGGCCGCCCTGCGCGATGCCCGCGGTGAACACGCGGGCGCCGCGAGCGGGTTGCTGACCCTGGGCCCGGTGGCGCGCTTCCTGGCGGAGGCGGAGGCCTGCGCGGGGACGGGGGAGCCCGGCTAGGCACTCATCCACGTCCTCCACGGGCGCGTGACCACCTCGCGGTACGTGTGATGAGAAGGGTTCCGCCCCGAGTGCGCGAGGGCCCACTCCTGCGGCTCCACCCAGTCCTCGGAGCGCTCGGACTTCTCGGAGCAGACGACGCAGAGGAGCGTGTAGGTCACCGGCTCGGCGTCCGGCTCCCGGTCCGGGGCGAGGGTCCACGTCACGTGCCGGACGACGGCACGGGCGGGCGTCATACCCGGTTCCTGGACCAGTAGTTGGCGACCGCGACCCGGGCGCTGAGCGCCTCGACCGAGGTCAGCTCCACCAGGGAGCCGGGATCCACCTCCCAGCGCGTGCCGCCGCACAGGGCATGCAGACGGAAGGCCCCCTCGGGAGCACGCCGCACGATGCCGATCCGACCCGACGCCGTGTCCCGTATGACCGAGCCGATCTCGATGCGGGGCTCGGCTTGCTCGTTACTCGCCATGACGCTCAAGCTACGGAGGGTGATGACGACCGACCAGGCTGACCCCGTAGTAGTTCGCTGGCCGGGCGCCAGGAAGTACTACGGCGCGTGGTAGTCAGCCGGAGACCTCGAGATGGGTTGCCATGTCACGCATGTCCTGCGTCAGCGTCCGCTTCCGGCGCTGCAAGATGTCCTGCACGATCCGCCGGGCCATGGTCTGATGCCGCAACCACTCCGGAGCCGACGCCTTGATCCCTGCCAGCTCGTCCATCGCATCCTGATGCGCCCCGAGGAGTACGTGTGCCCGGGCGACGTCCAAACGGTGCCGGTCCCAGTTGTTCGGACTCGGCCGGCCGAGCTTCTTGAGCGCCTTGCCGCTGACAGGACCATCATCAGCTCGGCTGAGCACCCCCCGCGCGTCACCGATGAGGGACAGGTCCTCGATCGCCTTGGTCTCGGCCGTCACCGGCCCGAACGTGCCCCAGTGCCGCGCGAAGTCCATGTGCTCCCGGCCGAGCGCGCTCGCAGCCGTCGTCGCCATGCGTCGGGCCTCCCCGGCCACGTCCGGGCGGTTGTTCCGGATCGCGGCGGACGCCACACGCTGAAGCAGCTCACCCCAGACGGCCAGTTGCTCAGGCAGCGCACTGGACATGCGTGGTTCGACCTCGTCGGCCGTCACGGTGGCCAGGTGCTCGGCCTCGTCGAACCGGTCCTGCCGCAGGAGCAACCACCCCATGCCGACGACACCGTTCGTGGCGAGCTGGACCTCGCCTACCGATCGAGCGTCCTGGATGCCTCGCGAGAGGGCGTGGTACGCCAAGTCGTAGCGTCGGACCTGAGTCAGGTACTTGCCAGTCAGCAGGAAGGCCCTGGCGCGAGTGATCACGGCCTGTCGACGGTCTCCGCCGTCGTCGCTGAGCACGACAGCCGCTTCGGCAGCCCTCAGGATCCCCGGCAGCTTCTTCGCCACGCTGTCGTAGCGGTCCGAGCGATACAGGGCGTGCTGATCCTCGATGTCCCGCTGGAGGGCGGGCAGCGAGATCTCCTGCTCCGGTTCGGCGGCCAGCGTTTCGACCAGGCCGACCGGTGGCATGAGCGCCCGGCGTAGCTCGGTCAGTTTCGGCCCGTCGCCTGCGTTCACGCGGACCGGATCAGGCGCCTCAGTGGCGAAGAGGCTGGATGTCGTGGTGCCAAGGGCACGCGCAAGCATGCGGATCGTCTCGACTTGGACGTTCCCTCCCTGCTCGACCTTGCGCACCACACCCACGGACAGTCCGGCCTCTTCGGCAAGCCCTTCCTGGCTCAGCCCGACCCGACGGCGGTGGTTACGAATATTGTCGGACAGTGACATCCCATCACCTCTCAGCCAGGGTATGCCCTTACGAGTACGGGCCAAGCCCCCACAGGGAACTCCTGTAGAGGGCTCGGGACAACACACGGATCGGCATGAGCCGCCGTCAGCAGGGCGCGCCCGTCACACAGTCGCCTGGCGGTACTTGCGGACCGCCAGGGTCCGGAAGACCAGGATGATCAGGACCGACCAGATGATCGAGGCCCAGACCGGGTGCTCCATCGGCCAGGCACCGGTGACCGACTGCGGAACGCCCGGCATCGTGTTCCCGAAGAGTTCACGGGCACCCGCCACCGTGGCACTGAAGGGGTTCCACTCGGCGACGTGCTGGAGGAACGTCGGCATGCCGGTCACCGGCACGAAGGCGTTCGAGATGAACGTCAGGGGGAACAGCCAGATCAGCCCGCCGGAGGTGGCCGCCTCCGGGGTCCGCACGGTCAGGCCGATCAGGGCTCCGATCCAGGAGAAGGCGTAGCCGAGCAGGAGCAGGAGCAGGAAGCCGCAGAGCACCTTGCCGATGTTCTCGTGGGCGCGCCAGCCGACGATCAGGGCGACCCCCGCGAGCACGACGAGGGTGAGGGTGGTCTGGACGAGGTCGGCGAGCGTCCGCCCGGTGAGGACGGCGCCCCGCGCCATGGGCAGCGACCTGAAGCGGTCGATCAGCCCCTTGTGCATGTCGTCCGCGATGCCCGCACCGGCGCCCGCGGTGGCGAAGGTGACCGTCTGCGCGAAGATCCCTGCCATCAGGAACTCCTTGTACAGCTGCGGGTCGGTGGAGCCGCCGATGCTGATCGAGCCGCCGAAGACGTACGTGAACAGCACCACGAACATCACCGGCTGGATGACCCCGAAGAGCATCATCTCCGGGATGCGGCTCATGCGGATCAGGTTGCGACGGGTGATCACCAGGGAGTCGGCCACCGATCGGCTGATCGCCCCGCGCGACTTGAGCGGTGCCGGTTTCGTCGCGTCCGTGACGGCGCTCATTCCCCGGTCTCCTTCCGGCCCTCTGCGGCCTCGGTCGATGCGTCCTCGCCGTTCCTCTCCAGCTCCGCCGCGTGGCCGGTGAGCGAGATGAAGACGTCGTCGAGGGTGGGGCGTCGCAGCCCGATGTCGTCGATCTCCACGCCGTGGGTGTCGAGGTCGCGGATGACCTCGGCGAGCAGCTTGGCCCCGCCGGTGACCGGGACGGTCAGCTTGCGGGTGTGTTCGGCGACGGTGATCTCCCCCTTGCCGTACGTGGCGAGGACCGAGCGGGCGGGCGCGATCTGGTCGGGCTGGTGGACGACGACCTCGACGCGCTCGCCGCCGGTGCGGGCCTTGAGCTGGTCGGAGGTGCCCCGGGCGATGACCTTGCCGTGGTCGATGACGCAGATGTCGTGGGCGAGGTGGTCGGCCTCCTCCAGGTACTGCGTGGTGAGCAGCAGTGTCGTGCCGCCCGCGACGAGGTCCTCGATGACCTCCCACAGCTGCTGCCGGTTGCGCGGGTCGAGTCCGGTGGTGGGTTCGTCCATGAACATCACCGGCGGGGACACGACGAGTGCCGCCGCCAGGTCGAGGCGGCGGCGCATGCCCCCGGAGTACGTCTTCGCGGTGCGGTCGGCCGCGTCGGCGAGGTTGAACCGCTCCAGGAGTTCCCCCGCCCGCTTCTTCGCGTCGCGTGAACTCATCTGGTAGAGCTGCCCGACCATCCGGAGGTTCTCACGGCCGGTGAGGTATTCGTCGACGGCGGCGAACTGGCCGGAGAGGCCGATCGAGCGGCGCACCGCGTCGGGGTCCTTGAGGACGTCGATGCCCGCCACGACAGCCCGTCCGCTGTCCGGTCGGAGCAGGGTGGTCAGGACACGTACGGCCGTCGTCTTGCCGGCGCCGTTGGGCCCCAGCAGTCCGAGGACGGTTCCTTCGGGTACGTCGAGATCGACGCCGCCCAGTGCTCGTACATCGCCGAAGGTCTTCACCAGGCCTTCGGCGTAGATGGCGCCTGGCATACGGACTCCCCCAGTTGCTTCGCGTGGATTCCTGACCGGATCGTAGGGTTCGCGGCCCCCGTAGGCCGGGATCTCCGGGCGGTTCGGCGATGCAAGGTAACGCGATACATCGCGACCGGCAACAGGATTACAGGGGGATCCGGACGCTCAGAGGCGCACCAGGTAGCCCGCCTCCCGGAGCGCCGCGGCGACCTCGTCGCAGTGCTCGGGCCCCTTGGTCTCCAGGTGCAGTTCCACTTCCGCCTCGGTGAGCCCGAGCCGCGGATCGGTCCGCACGTGGCTGATGTCGAGCACGTTGGCGTCGGCGACGGTCAGGGTGGCGAGCAGCGCGGCGAGCGCGCCCGGGCGGTCGGTGAGGCGTAGCCGCAGGCTCAGGTAGCGGCCCGCCGCGACCATGCCGTGGGTCAGGACGCGCTGCATCAGCAGGGGGTCCATGTTGCCGCCCGACAGCACGGCGACGACGGGTCCGCGGAACGACTCGGGGTCGCTCAGCAGCGCCGCGACCGGGCTCGCCCCGGCCGGCTCGACGACCATCTTCGCCCGCTCCAGGCACAGCAGCAGGGCGCTGGAGAGCTCGTCCTCGGAGACCGTTCGGACCTCGTCCACCAGCTCCTGGATCAGCGGGAACGTGAGATCGCCGGGGCGGCCGACCTTGATCCCGTCGGCCATGGTCTGTACGGAGTCGAGCGCCACCGGATGCCCTGCGGAGAGGGAGGGCGGGAAGGCTGCCGCGCCCGCCGCCTGGACGCCGACGATCTTCACGTCGGGGCGCAGCGCCTTCACCGCGACGGCGATCCCCGCGGCGAGACCGCCGCCGCCGACGCCGACGACGATCGTGCGGACCTCCGGGCACTGTTCGAGGATCTCCAGGCCCACGGTGCCCTGCCCCGCGATGATGTCCGGGTGGTCGAAGGGGTGGATGAAGACGGCGCCGGTCTCCTCGGCGTACTCCTGGGCGGCGGCGAGCGTCTCGTCCACCACATGCCCGTGGAGCCGGACCTCGGCCCCGTAGTCCCGGGTCGCGGCGACCTTCGGCAGGGGCGCTCCGACGGGCATGAAGACCGTGGAGCGTACGCCGAGCAGCGAAGAGGCGAGTGCGACACCCTGCGCATGGTTTCCGGCACTCGCGGCCACCACGCCGGCGGCCCGTTCGACGGGGCTGAGGCCGGAGATCCGTACGTACGCACCGCGCAGTTTGAACGAACCGGTGCGCTGGAGGTTCTCGCACTTGAGGTGGACCGGGGCGCCGACGAGGTCGGTGAGGTGACGGCTGCCCTCCATCCCGGTCGTTCTGGCGACCCCGGACAGCATCTTCTGCGCGCCTCGGACGTCGTCGAGGATCAGCGGAGGAAAGGGGCCTGACGTACGGAAGCTCATGACCACAAGTCTTGCAGCTCGGAGCGGTCGGGGCCGTGGCATCTCATGGCGGCCTGCGGGGGTGTCCACAGCTTTGTGCAGCGCTGGTACACGTTGCCCCGTGGCCGCGTACTCTGTCCCCCACCCATCCGACACCGCACGAAGAGAGCCCCCGGCCATGCCCCCTCAGGACATGACGACTGATGCGTCTCCTTCCGGGGGCGCGGCCCCCGGACACCCGGGAACGGACCACCTGCTCGACGCCCTTCAGCACCAGGTGGCGGTCTTCGCCCGCCGTGCCGAGCAGACCCGCCTCGGCGGGGTCGGCCAGGTCCGCAACTCGATGGACCGGGCCGCATATCTGCTGCTCAACCGGCTCGACGTGGAAGGCCCCATGGGCGTCAAGGCGCTGGCCGCGGGCATGGGGATCGACTCCTCGACCGTGACCCGGCAGGTCGCGCCGCTCGTCGACACCGGCCTCGTCAAGCGGACCTCTCACCCGGAGGACGGGCGTGCCGTGGTGCTGCAGCTGTCGCCGCGCGGCCAGGCCCGGCTGAACGAGGTCCGCGCCTCGCGGCGTGAGCTGATGGTCCAGGTGACCGACGGGTGGACCGAGGAGGAGCGCGACACGTTCTGCGCCCTGCTGACCCGGTTCAACGGCTCGCTCGCGGCCCGGCAGACGGGGTTCCAGCCGGCGCAGGAGGACTGATCCGGCCGTTTTTTCGGCCTGATCGTCCGGCTGATCGGATCTACCCTGGAAGGGCCTGCACTCGCGAGTCGAGGAGGCCGTCATGACACGGAAAGTCGCCGACTGCCGTAATTATCCGAGCGTCTCGAACTGCTCGCTCACCATTTCCGGTGAGGAGGACGAAGTGGTCCGCGCCGCCGCCGAGCACGCGGTCTCGGTGCACGAGCACACGGACAGTCCGGAGCTGCGCGAGCAGGTCCGGGCCTCGCTGGAGGACGAGAAGGCCGCTGTCTGACCGCTGTACGCGCCGTCCGGCGGCCGGGACCATGCGCTGGTCCCGGCCGTCGGACCGTTTCGGCTGTCAGCCGAGGGCCTGCGTCAGGTCGGCCAGCAGGTCGTCGGCGTTCTCGATGCCGACGGACAGCCGGACCAGGTCGGCCGGCACCTCCAGCGGAGAACCCGCGGCGGAGGCGTGCGTCATACGGCCCGGGTGCTCCAGGAGCGACTCGACGCCGCCGAGCGACTCCCCGAGCGTGAAGAGCTTCGCGCGGTTGCAGACCTCGACCGCCGCCTCCTCGCCGCCCGCGACCCGGAACGACACCATCCCGCCGAACGCCCTCATCTGCTTGGCGGCGATCTCGTGGCCCGGGTGGTCCGGCAGCCCCGGGTAGAGGACCTTGGTCACCTTGGGGTGCCGGGTCAGCAGATCGGCGACCTTCGTCGCGTTCTCGTCGTGGCGGTCCATGCGGACGGCGAGGGTCTTGATGCCGCGCAGCACGAGCCACGCGTCGAACGGCCCGGCCACGGCGCCCATCGCGTTCTGGTGGTACGCCAGTTCCTCGGCCAGCTCAGGGTCGCTGACGACGAGCGCGCCGCCGACGACGTCCGAGTGGCCGCCCATGTACTTGGTGGTGGAGTGCACCACGACGTCGGCGCCGAGCGAGAGCGGCTGCTGGAGGTAGGGGCTGGCGAAGGTGTTGTCGACGACGAGCCGGGCGCCGGCCTGGCGGGCCACTCCGGCGACGGCCGCGATGTCGGTGATGCCGAGCAGCGGGTTCGAGGGCGTCTCCACCCAGATCGCCTTGGTGCGCGGGGTGAGGGCCGCGCGGACGGCGCTCACGTCCGAGGTGTCGGCCACCGAGAACTCGACGCCCCAGCGCGAGGCCACCTTCGCGAACAGCCGGAACGTGCCGCCGTAGGCGTCGTTCGGGATGACCACGTGGTCCCCGGGTGTCAGCAGGGTGCGCAGGAGGCAGTCCTCCGCTGCGAGGCCCGACGCGAAGGCGAGCCCGCGACGCCCGCCCTCCAGCGCCGCCAGGTTCTCCTCCAGCGCGGTGCGGGTGGGGTTGGCGCTGCGGCTGTACTCGTAGCCGCCGCGCAGCCCGCCGACGCCGTCCTGCTTGTACGTGGACACCTGGTAGATCGGCGGGACCACTGCGCCGGTGAGGGGATCCGCCGTGTTGCCGGCGTGGATCGCGAGGGTCTCGAAGCTGTGCTGGTCGCTCATGGGGCCGAGCGTAGTTCGTCGGGAGGTGTGCCACGGGCCACTCGCCGCCCCGATACCCGTCCGGGGACAATGGGCCGCATGGAGATTCTGTGGTTCCTGCTCGCCCTGTGCATGCTCCTCGCCGTCGTCGGCCCGATCGTGCGGCGGCGCCGTGGTGGCATTCACCAGGTCGCGCCCGGCTCGCCCGACGCCGCCGACCCCGACACGTACGGCTTCGCGCGCCAGGAGGAGCTGGACGTCCGGATGCCCGGGCCCGACCAGGACCTGCTGGACGTCCTCGATGTCGTCCAGGGCACCGGGAGCTGGCGGGCAGCGTCCCAGCTGCTCGCGGGCACGCCGAAGGAGAGCGAGATCCGCTGGCAGCGGGTGCAGGCGTTCGCCGGCGCGGCGTCCCTGGAGCTGGCGCAGCGGCCGGGTGAGGGCGGGGCCTGGCTGAGGACGTGGCGGGCCGAGGCCCCGAAGGACGCGGGCGCGGCGGCGGTGCACGCGGAGTTCCTGGTGCAGCAGGCGTGGCGCACCGGGACCGTGGGCACCGACGACTTCCGGATCATCCTGGAGGAGGCCCGTACGGTCTGCGGCGAGGCGGCCCTGCTGGCACCGGGCGACCCCGTCCCGTACATCGTGGAGCTGGCCGCCGCCCGTGGACTGGGTTACTCGCACGAGGAGTTCGACCAGCTCTGGGCGAAGATCATCGACCGTGCGCCCGCGCACATGGGCGCGCACATCGCCGCCCTGCACTTCTGGTGCGAGAAGTGGCACGGCTCCCGCGAGGAGGCCGACCGCTTCGCGACGGCGGCCGCCGCCCGCGCCCCGCAGGGCTCGCTCCTCGCCGCGCTGCCGCTGTTCGCGGTGTACGAGCACCTGCCCGAGGTCAATCTGGTGCAGGGCTTCTACCGTGGCGTCGTCGTGACGAAGGCGGTCGAGGGGGCGATGTTCGCGGTGCACGCCGCCCGCGCGGACGACCCGATGCTCGCCCACGTCCGGCACCTGCTGGTCCTCTTCCTCGTCCGTATGGAGCGCTGGTCGGAGGCGATGCGGCAGTTCGTCCACATCGACGGCCACGTGGGCGCGCTGCCCTGGACCCAGAATCCGGACCCGGCCGCCGAGTACACGGTGTACCGGGCGCTGGCCGTCGCCGGGTACGAGGCGAACGGCGGCAGCCCCGCCACGCTGCTCCACTGACCGGCGTACCACCGCCCCCTCCGGATTGGACCGGCACACCCCATGGAACGACTGATCCCGCTGATCCTGATAGCCCTCGCCGTCTGGTTCTGGCTGCGGGCACGCAAGAAGACCGCCGCGTACATGGCTTCGTACGAGAACCCGGCCCCCCGGGACCGCGACGGAGGCGACGACGCGCGGCGCGATCCCCCGGCCCCCGGGACGACCTGACCCCGGAATCCACGGCGCCCCCGCGGCGTTGTACGGAGCGAACCCCGACCCCCGGAGGAGCCCCCGCATGTTCCTGACCCACCGCACCCCGCAGCTCCCCACCCCGGAGGAGGCCCTGCGCGGCCGCCCCACCCCCGAATTCACGGTGCCGTCCCGCCACACGGTCCTCGGCAACCCGCTGACCGGCCCGTACCCGCAGGGCCTGGAGGTCGCCGACTTCGCGCTGGGCTGTTTCTGGGGCGCCGAGCGCAAGTTCTGGCAGACCGAGGGCGTCTGGACGACGCTCGTCGGCTACCAGGGCGGTTACACCGAGAACCCGACGTACGAGGAGACCTGCTCGGGTCTGACCGGCCACACGGAGGCGGTCCGTGTCGTCTTCGACCCGGCGGTCGTGAGCTACGCCGACCTGCTGAAGCTCTTCTGGGAGTCCCACAACCCGACCCAGGGCTTCCGCCAGGGCAACGACGTGGGCACCCAGTACCGCTCGGCGCTCTACCCCCACTCCCCCGAGCAGGCGGAGGCCGCGGAGGCGTCCCGCGAGGCGTACCAGCAGGTGCTGACGGGCGCCGGCTTCTCCACGATCACCACGGAGATCCTCCCGGCGGAGGGCCGCACCTTCTGGCCCGCCGAGGCGTATCACCAGCAGTACCTCGACAAGAACCCCGACGGCTACTGCGGCATCGGCGGCACGGGGGCGACGCTGGAGTCCCCCTCGGAGACGAACTGGGGCCGCTCCTGCCCGACGGGCATCGCCCCGGCTCCCGGCGCCGCGGAGTAACCGCCCGACGAGCTCACGCCCGTCGGGGCGTGGGCTCGGAGGCCGGTCGGTTGTCAGAGCCCGCTTCTATATTGGCGCCATGGTGATCACCAAGCAGATCCTCGCGGACGCCTGGCGGCGGACGGCCGCACGGCATCCCCTGCTCGACGGGGTCGAGCTGCCGCCCGTGACGCTCTCGGAGGACGAGCTGGAGGAGTGGGCCTGGCGCGCCGAGGAGACGGGGGACGGCGGCCTGTTCCTGCTGCTCGGCGAGGACGGCACGGTGCACGGCCGGCACGGTCCCTACCGTGAGGTCTTCGCCTCCCGCGACCTCGAACAGGTGCTGTACCTGGTCGCCGAGGCCGCGATGCGGGAGCGCGGCGACGGCCTCGGGGAGGCCGCCGACGCGCTGGGCCGGATCGATCCGGCGTGGGGCCGGCGGTTCCGCGGGGGCGGCCTGGACGACCCGGGGGTGGTCGAGGCCTGCGGGCGCGATCCGTTGGAGGGATTCGCCTGGATAGCCGGGTCCTGGCGTGACCAGGCTCCGTACACGACGCTTTCCTTCTACCGCGCGGCGCCCGGGCGGACCATCGACGCCGAACGGCTGGCCCTGCTCTACGGGGCCGATCCCGCGCAGGTCGCGGCCGGTACCCGCCTGAAGGACCTGGAGGCCATCGACAGCGACCGGCCCGACCGGGAGCGGCAGTGGGAGAGCTGCTGCTTCGGTGAGGCGGGCGGGTGGACCTTCCTTCTGCACCATGACACGCCTCCGGGAGCCTACGCCGACAAGGAGGCGTACGCGGCGCTCGGGATCAAGGCGAACGTGCGGCTGACCGCCACCTCCGCGAAGGCCATCT
The DNA here is from genome assembly GCF_040295485.1 of Streptomyces sp. NPDC002793. Classification (NCBI taxonomy): domain Bacteria; kingdom Bacillati; phylum Actinomycetota; class Actinomycetes; order Kitasatosporales; family Streptomycetaceae; genus Streptomyces; species Streptomyces sp. NPDC002793. The sequence continues at coordinate 234,798 of NZ_JBEOVL010000006.1, forward strand.
ACACCTTCGACTACATGCGGGACGGCCGCCCCGTCGCCGACGACATGACCGCGGTGGAGCTGATCTGGTACGAACACGGCCGCGCCCCCTTCCTCCGGGGCGGCGAGCTGGACTTCGTCAACCGGGCCCTGCGCCGTGCCGAGCTGGACCACCCCGAACTGACCAACACGTTCGAGCTGTACTTCCACGCCTTGGAGGAGTCCCTGGGCCTGCGTCTCCCCCGCCGTGACTTCGCGGAGAAGGAGGTGCGGGCCGCGTACTGGGCCGGGGCCTGAGGGTTGCCCCGGCGGCTCAGGCGGCCAGCCGCACCTCGCCCATGGGGGGCCGGACGGACGCGGTCCGGGTGCTGTGCCTGGCGAGGTCCCGCTGGGCCAGGGACAGCACGTCGGCCAGCCCGAGACCGAGCGAGCGGGCCGCCGCGGCGAGGACCTCGGACGAGGCCTCCTTGCGGCCGCGTTCGACCTCGGAGAGGTACGGCACGGAGATCCGGGCGTCCTCGGCCACGTCCTTGAGCGTCCGCTCCTGGGCGAGGCGCTCGCGGCGCAGGACGTCCCCGACGACGTCCCGCCAGAGGGGCTCCCTGGCGGGAGGAGCGGGGCGCAGGGGGATGACGCGGGCACGGTTCGGCGCGTGGCTGCTCATCGCCCCAGCCTAGGAGCGGTGTGCCCGGCGCGGGAAGGGAAAGCCCTCCGCGCCGGGCGGATCTGCTGACGGCAGAACGGCGTTGCCGCGAGGGGCCGTCAGCCGCCGATGTCGGCCTGCTCAGGACCACCGTCCTGACGCAGGCCCGGGGGCTCCCCCACCCCGGGCCCTGCGTGGCGCCAGGATCAGATGAGGCCCTGCGCCAGCATCGCGTCCGCGACGAGCTCGAAGCCCGCGATGTTGGCGCCCACCACGTAGTTGCCGGGGCTGCCGTACTTCTCGGCCGTGGTGTGGCAGGAGTCGTGGATGTGGCGCATGATCTGCGCCAGTCGCTCCTCGGTGTGGGCGAAGGTCCAGGAGTCGCGCGAGGCGTTCTGCTGCATCTCCAGGGCGCTCGTGGCCACTCCGCCGGCGTTGGCCGCCTTGCCGGGCGCGAAGGCGACGCCGGCCTTCTGGAAGACCTGGACGGCGTCGGGGGTCGTGGGCATGTTGGCGCCCTCGGCGACCGCCTTCACGCCGTTGCGCACGAGGGCGAGGGCGTCGGCCTCGTGGAGCTCGTTCTGGGTGGCGCAGGGCAGGGCGACATCGACGGGGACGTTCCAGACGCCCGTGCCTTCGACGTACGTCACCTGCTCGCCGCGCCGCTCGGCGTACTCGGAGATCCGGCCGCGGCCCGTCTCCTTGATCTCCTTGAGCAGTTCGAGGTCGATGCCCTTCTCGTCGACGACGTAGCCGCCCGAGTCGGAGCAGGTCACGACGGTCGCGCCGAGCTGCTGGGCCTTCTCGATGGCGTAGATGGCCACATTGCCGGAGCCGGACACCGCGACGCGCTGGCCGTCGAGGGACTCGCCGCGCACGCGCAGCATCTCGGCGGTGAACAGGACACAGCCGTAGCCGGTCGCCTCGGTGCGCGCCTGGGCGCCTCCCCAGCCGAGGCCCTTTCCGGTGAGGACGCCGGACTCGTAGCGGTTGGTGATCCGCTTGTACTGGCCGAAGAGGTAGCCGATCTCCCGGCCGCCGACGCCGATGTCACCGGCGGGGACGTCGGTGTACTCGCCCAGGTGGCGGTGGAGTTCGGTCATGAACGACTGGCAGAAGCGCATGACCTCGGCGTCGGAGCGGCCCTTGGGGTCGAAGTCGGCGCCGCCCTTGCCGCCGCCGATCGGCATGCCGGTGAGGGCGTTCTTGAAGATCTGCTCGAAGCCGAGGAACTTCACGATGCCGAGGTTGACCGAGGGGTGGAAGCGCAGCCCGCCCTTGTAGGGGCCGAGCGAGCTGGAGAACTCGACGCGGAAGCCGCGGTTGACGTGGATGTCGCCGGCGTCGTCCGACCACGGCACGCGGAAGATGAGCTGGCGCTCGGGCTCGCAGATGCGCTCGATGATGCGGGCGTCGACGAACTCCGGGCGCTGCGCAAGCACGGGGCCCAGGGTTTCGAGGACCTCGCGCACCGCTTGGTGGAACTCGCCTTCGCCCTGGTTGCGTCGCAGGATCTCCGCGTAGAGCGGCTCGATGACGCGGTTCTCGGCGGTGTGCGGGGTGAGGGAGTCGGAGCTGGCCGGCATCTGATCAAGACCTTCCGTGGGTGGGCTCTTGCGCGTCGGCGCTCCCTGTCCCCGGAGGCGCCACCGGCCCGTGGGGGCCGTTGCACCTGGCAAGTCTCGCAGCGCGGTCCGGCCCGGTCCGGCCGACATCCACATAGTGACCATGACCGCAGGGGTCGTTATGCGGCTTCTGTCCCCGTACACCCGCTCCGGGCCGGACGGATGGGCCGGGCGCCACAGGCGCCGTGAGGCCGCCCGGGTGGCGAACCTCACAGCCCCCAGTGGGGGGCCGTGAGGTCCGCGCGGCCTCGGATCGGGCTCGGGGAGCCTCGCGACGAGAGCGGGACGAGAGCCCTTTCCGGCGCGCCCACGCCGAAGGCGGCGGCCCCGGAGGAGTCCGGGTGCCGCCGCCTTCGGGAGGAATGCGGAAGGGAGAGACGTGCGGTCGGGGATCAGGCCGCGGAGCCCGCCGTCCACTCCGACCAGTTCATGTTCCAGCCGTTGAGGCCGTTGTCCGGCGCGATGGTCTTGTCCGGGGAGTTCTTGACGATGACCACGTCGCCGAGCATGGAGTTGTCGTAGAACCAGGCACCGGCCGTACCCGGGTCGTCGGCACCCTTCGTGTCGGCCAGGCCGACGCAGCCGTGGCTGGTGTTGGCGCTGCCGAAGATCGACTTTGCGCCCCAGTAGTTGCCGTGGATGAAGGTGCCCGACGTGGACAGCCGCATGGCGTGCGGCACGTCCTTGATGTCGTACTCACCCTTGCCGTCGTCGTCCGTGAAGCCGACCGTCGAACCGTCCATGCGGGTCTCCTTGAACTTCTCGGAGATCACCATCTGGCCGTTGTACGTCGGGTTATCGGAGGAGCCGGCGGAGATCGGGATGGTCTTGATCGTCTTGCCGTCCCGGGTGACGGTCATCGTGTGCGCCTTGGCGTCCACGGTGGAGACCTGGTTACGGCCGACCTTGAAGGTGACCGTCTTCTGCTGCACGCCCACGACGCCGTCGGCGCCCTCGACACCGTCCAGCGCCAGCTTCAGCGTGACGGTGGAACCGCCCTGCCAGTAGTCCTCGGGGCGCAGGTCCAGGCGCTTCTCGTTGAACCAGTGGCCGACGACTTCCTGACCGCTGCTCGACGTCACCTTGATGCCGTCCTGGACGGCCTTCTTGTTGGTGATCGCCTTGTTGAAGTTGATCGACACCGGCATGCCCACGCCGACGGTGGAACCGTCCTCGGGGGTGAAGTTGCCGATGAAGCTGTTCTCCGGCGAGACCGTGGTGAAGGAGCTGTTGGCGTGCGCGGCGCGGTCCTTGGAGTCGGTCGCGGTCGCGCTGATCTTGTACGTCGTCGAGCGTTCGAGCTGGCCGCTCGGCTTCCAGCTGGAGCCGTCGGCCGCGAGGGTGCCCTCGACCGCGTCGCCCTCCGCCGTGGTCATGGTGACCTCGGTCAGCTTGCCCTTGGCGACGGTGACCATCGCGGCGTTGTTGATGCTCGCGTTGGTCGCGCCGTTCTTCGGCGCGATCGTTATCTGCGCCTCGGAGGCGTCCTTGGCGGCCGCCTCGTCCACCTGCGCCTGTGACGTCTTCGAGCTGTCGGAACTCGCGCTGCCCGATCCGCCGTCGTCACTACAGGCGGAAAGCACCAGTACGCCGCCGAGCAGTGCGGACACGGCCGTGAGGCCCCTGCGCCGCTTGCTGTCCGTCATCACACGCTTCTCCATCGTTGCCGATTCCCCAAGATCCCCGGACAGGGACGCCCGACGGCGTCTCCCCGTCATTCTTCTTAGAACGCCGTGACCGGGTCGTCCGTTCCACATCCATCGCGGATGTGGGGAACACCACTCATCGACGCACCCAGGACCGCGGCGGTTCCCGCCACCCAGGAGGAGTGCCTCGTGGGCGTCAGCGTTCCGTATTCCCGCTTCCTTCTTCGTCGTCCGTCGCATTGTCCTCGATCCCGTAGTACGCCTCGTCCCCGTCCTCTCCGGCGGCCCAGTCCTCGGCGTCGGGGTCGTAGTCGATCGTCTCGCTGCTCCAGGAGGCCTGGGCGAGCTCGACCCCGGGCACCTGGCTGACCAGATCGAACGGGTCGATCAGCGAAGCGAGGGCCTCCGCCGCGTCTTCCCTGACCGTCTCCTCCGCATGCGTGCGTTCCTCGGCGGACTCGTCGGCGGAGACTCCGTCGGCGGTGAAATCGGCGGCGATGCTCTCCAGCGCCGTCCCGGTCAGGGCGTCCACGTCGCTGATCTCCAGCACCATCTCCACGCGAAGCCGAACAAATGAGGGTGTCTCAGAAGTACTCATACGCGGGAGCGTAAGGCCCCCGGGAGCCGCGGGTTTCCTCCGACCCGCTGCTTTGCTTAGCATCGGCCCACGGGGCCGACCCAGAACGCAACACAGGCCCTAACTGATGGCTGTCGCAAGGGGATCGATTCTGTGTCCATGGCTCGTCGCACGCTGCTGACCACCACAGCGGCAGGCACCCTGCTCTGCGCTCTCTGGTTCGTCCCGTCCGCGAAGGCGACCGACGAAACAGGCCCGCGGAGTGGTTCCACCGGCTCGTCCGCCGGTGCCTCCACCGAGGCCCGTCAGGCTCCCGCCACGGGGGAGTTCACCTCCGACGACAGGCTCGCCGACACCGGGGCGGGCTTCGACACGACTCCCTATCTGATCGGCGGCACGGTCTCACTGGCCATCGGCGCGGGGTTCGTCCTCCACTCGGTACGCCGGGGCGGGACGCTGAGCACCGGGCTCTGAGGAGGTGAAGGGCTGCCGCACCCGTGCGGCAGCCCTTCACCCGTCAGGCGAGCGGTCCGGTCACCGCCTCCGCGGCCGCGACCAGCTTCCCCTCCCGGACGAAGGCGTCCGCGGCGGCCAGGTCCGGGGCGAGGTAGCGGTCGGGACCCGGCCCCTCGACGCCGGCGGCCCGCAGTGCCCCGATGACGGCCTGCGAGGCGGGTGCGGGGGTCAGCCCCTCGGCGGCGCGCAGCTCGACGGCGCGTGCGGCGGCGTACAGCTCGACGGCCACGATCCGCGAGAGCCCCGCGACGGCGGTACGCAGCTTCCGCGCGGCCGACCAGCCCATGGAGACGTGGTCCTCCTGCATCGCGGAGGACGGGATCGAGTCGACGGACGCCGGGACCGCGAGCCGCTTCAGCTCGCTGACCAGGGCGGCCTGCGTGTACTGGGCGATCATCAGCCCCGAGTCGACCCCGGCGTCGTCGGCGAGGAACGGCGGCAGCCCGTGCGAGCGGTTCTTGTCCAGCAGCCGGTCCGTGCGGCGCTCGGTGATCGACCCGAGGTCGGCGGCGACGATCGCCAGGAAGTCGAGGACGTACGCGACCGGCGCGCCGTGGAAGTTGCCGTTGGACTCGACCCTGCCGTCGGCGAGCACCACCGGATTGTCCACGGCGGAGGCCAGCTCGCGGTCCGCGACGAGCCGCCCGTGCGTGAGGGTGTCGCGTCCCGCGCCGTTGACCTGGGGTGCGCAGCGTACGGAGTAGGCGTCCTGGACGCGGGGGGCGTCGTCCTGGTGGTGGCCGGTGAGTCCCGAACCGGCGAGCACCCGGAGCATGTTGTCGGCCGAGACTCCCTGGCCGGGGTGCGGGCGGATGGCGTGCAGTTCGGGTGCGAGGACCCGGTCGGTGCCGAGGAGCGCCTCCAGGGAGAGCGCCGCGGTGATGTCCGCGCCGGTGTAGAGGTTCTTCAGGTCGGCGAGGGCCATGACGAGCATCCCCAGCATGCCGTCGGTGCCGTTGAGGAGGGCGAGGCCCTCCTTCTCGCGCAGCTCGACGGGGGCGATGCCGTGCGCCGCGAGGAGCTCACCGGCCGGCCGCACGACGCCGTCGGGGCCCTCCGCCTCGCCCTCGCCCATCAGGGTCAGGGCGCAGTGCGAGAGCGGGGCGAGGTCACCGGAGCAGCCGAGCGAGCCGTACTCGTGGACGACGGGGGTGATGCCCGCGTTGAGCACGTCGGCCACGGTCTGCGCGACCTCCGGGCGTACGCCGGTGTGGCCGGAGGCGAGCGTCTTCAGCCGGAGGAACATCAGCGCGCGGACGACCTCGCGCTCGACATGGGGGCCCATGCCCGCAGCGTGCGAACGGACGATGTTGCGCTGGAGCCGCGCCCGGAGGTCCGGGCCGATGTGCCGGCTCGCGAGGGCGCCGAAGCCGGTGGAGACGCCGTAGACCGGCTCGGGCTTGGCGGCGAGGGCGTCGACGATCTCGCGTGCGGCGGCGAGCGCCTCGACGGCGGCTGCGGAGAGCTCGACCCGGGCGCCCTGGCGGGCCACGGCGACGACGTCCTCGGCAGTGGTCCCGGACGTCCCCACCACGACTGTGTGCATATCCATATTCAGAAGCGTACGGACTGAAAGCCACTCTGTCACGAGTGGTCGGCCGGTTGACCCCTTACCTGTCCCTGTCGGGAGGATTGCCGCGCAGCCTGCGCCGGTCGTGGGGGGACTTCGGCGGGGAGTCCGCCAGCCGGATCACGTCACCGTCGCGCCCCGCGACCACCGGCCGCCTGGAATGGGCGGCCTTCGCCTGGTACTGGGCGGCGTCCGCCAGCCGGAAGAGCCGGCGGGCGGACGGGACCGGGCCGATGTCGTCCCCCGTGGACGCGACGCCGCAGGCGACCCCGTCGCCGAGTTCCAGTGCGACGGCCCGCGCACAGAGCTCCTCGGAGACCCGGACCACGTCCTCCGCCGGGGGACCCACGGCCAGCAGACAGAACTCGTCCCCGCCCAGGCGCGCGGCCAGCGCGCCGGGAAGCATCGCGCCGCAGAGCGACAGCACCGAGCCGAAACGTTCCAGCAGGCGGTCGCCGACCGCGTGGCCGTGCGTGTCGTTGACCACCTTGAGCCCGTTCACGTCGCAGACGACCAGGCTGACCACGGCACCCTCGGTGCGGTGCAGGTCCAGCGCCTCGTCGAGGCGGAGGTCGACGGCCCTGCGGTTCGCGAGGCCGGTCAGCGGATCGGTGAAGGCCAGCTTGCGGACCTCCTCCAGTCGCTCGGTCTGCGCGATACCCGCCGCGACGACGGCGGCCAGCACGGTCGCGAAGTCCGCGTCGTCCCGGTCGAACACCGGAGCACCCGCCGGACGGGCCACGTACAGCTCGCCCCAGGCCCGCCCGTGCAGCACGATCGGCGCCACCACGCAGCAGCCCCGCCCACGCCGGCGCAGCGCCGCGACCCGCTGGTGGCAGTACGGACGGGTGCCCCGGGCCGGCGTGCCGACGGGAGGGGTGCCGTCGGCGGTCTCCACCCAGGCATCGGGCTCACCGCCGCCCGCCCAGCGCTCGTGCAGGAATTCGGTGATCTCCGGGAACTGGTGCACCGGGTAGGACTCGGCCTCGGGGAACTCCTCCTCCCCCTCCGCCCGCTCACCCGCGTTGACCAGCACGCGGAGCCTGCCCTGTTCCCGCTCCCACACCGAGAGGGCGGCGAAGCTGCCCCCCAGCGCCTGACACGCCCCCACCGCCGCGGCGTGCCAGGACTCCCGCGGGGTGCAGGCCGCCGCCATCGTCTGTGCCAGCGCAACCACGGCGCGCAGCCGCGCATCATCACCGCCCATCGCCCCAGCTTATGTACGAATGCGACGATTCGATCAGTTGGCAGCGCTGATGATCTTCGACCTGGCGGCCCGGCCCTACTCGCCTGGCCAGCTGGGCTTCCGCTTCTCGTTGAACGCGGCGACGCCCTCGGCCCGGTCCCCCGAGAAGGCCACGGACCGCCAGGCGGCGTCCTCGACCTCCAGTCCGGCCCTCAGGTCCAGCCCCTGCCCCAGCCGCAGCGCCCGCTTGGCGGCCCGGAGCCCCACCGGCGAGTTCGCCGCGATCCGGGCACCGAGGGCCAGGGCCTCCTCACGGTCCCGGCCCGCCTCGGTCAGCTGGTCGACCAGGCCCAGCTCGGCCGCCTCGGCCGCCTCCACCCGCCGCGCGGTGAAGACCAGCTCGGCGGCGCGTGCCGCCCCGACGCGGCGGGGCAGCAGCTGCGTACCGCCGCCGCCGGGGATCACACCGACGGACACCTCGGGCAGGCCGACCACGGCCGTGCGGTCGGCCACGATCACGTCGCAGGCCAGAGCGAGCTCGAAGCCGCCACCGAGGGCGTAGCCGTGCACGGCGGCCACGACCGGCATCGGCAGCTCCAGCACGCCGGTGTACGCGGCCCTCGCCGTGGGCCGCTGCCGCACGAGCTCGGCGTCGGTGAAGGAGTTCCGCTCCTTGAGGTCCGCGCCGACGCAGAAGGCCCGCTCATGGCTGGAGGTGAGCACGGTCGCCCGCACGCCCTGATCGGCGCCGAGCGCGGCGCAGGCGTCGGCGATGGCGCGCGCCATCGCCGTGCTGACGGCGTTCATGGCACCTGGACGGTCGAGCACCAGCTCGGCGACGTGGTCCTGACCCTCGTGCCGCCGTACGACGACGAACTCCCCGAACCTCTGCTCCGACGTGACACCCATGACTCTGCACCCCTCCGGTTAACGAGCGTTACCGGGATCCTAGGGCGGGTCCGGCCGCACGGGGAGGGGCGAGCACCCGACCCCGTACCGTCAGGTCGCCGCCTTGCCCCGCCGGGCCAGCAGCCAGGGTTCCACCACGCCCAGACCGCGCACCGGACGCTGCCACATCGGCTGCAGCCCGAAGCGGTACGTGGGCAGCGGTGGCTCCTCGTCCGTGCGGTGGCCCTCCTCCGCCGCCAGCCGGGCCCGCTCGGCCACCGCGGCGGCCTCCTCGGCCTCGGACGCGGGGGCGTCGCCGTTCCTGATCAGTTCGGCGGCGAACGCGCCGTCGACCAGCACCGCGTCCTTCGGCGCTATCGACGTGAGCCGGCTGGCGAGGTTCACCGTCGTGCCGAAGACGTCGCCCATGCGCGTGGTGACCGTGCCGAACGCGATGCCGACCCGCAGCGCGGGCATCGTGGAGTCCTGGGCCATCGCCTCGACCAGCCGGAGCGCTATCTCGCCCGCCGTGCCCGCGTCGTCGGCGGCGAAGAGGACCTCGTCGCCCAGGGTCTTGATGAGCCGTCCGCCGTGGGCCGCTACCAGGTCGGCCGAGGTCGTCTCGAAGGTCTCGACCAGCTCGCCCAGCTCCTCCTCCTCCAGCCGCCGGGTCAGCCGGGTGAAGCCGACCAGGTCGGCGAAGCCCACGGCGAGCCTCCGGTCGACCATCTCGTCGTCGTCCGTCGCCTGCACGACCCGGCCCGTGGCGGCGGCGAGCTGACGCCGCCACACGTAGACCAGGAATTCCTGCAGCTCGGGCAGGAGGAGCTCGATCAGCGGATAGGTGACCTCGGTCCGGGTCATGCCGGGCTCGGGAGGCTCCGTCAGCCCTTCCAGGAAGGAGTCGATCTGCCAGTCCGCGAGCCGGGCGGTGGTCTGCCCGGTCGACCGGGCCACCTGGATCGCCATCGGCTCGCTGAGCAGCCCCGCCTCCACGAGCCCGGCGAGCCGGCGCAGCGCCAGCACGTCGGCCTCGGTGAGCGCCTTGGCCTGTCCGATGTCGGCGAAGCCCATCGCCCGCCAGAAGCGGGACGCCAGGTCCATGGAGACCCCGGCGGTCCTGGCCGCCTGGAACGGCGTGTAGCGGCGGTCGGCCCCCAGGATCAGGGCCTCCAGCCGGATGGCGAGCGGGTCGTCCGTCGGTTCGGCCGTGTGGTCGACCTCGTGATGCGGTGTCGAGTGGACGGACGGTCCCGACGAGGGCTCCGCGCCGTCGTCGGAGTTCGTGTCGTCGACGGTCACCGGCCGCCTCCTGCCCGTTCCCTGCGCACTGCCCTGCCGATCTGTCGCTGGATCGCCTCAACGATACGGCAGGTGTGCCCTGGCTCACGTCCTGGTGGCGCGGTTCCGGGGCTCGCCTTCCCTGACATCACCCGTATGTGCGGGGCGGCCGGCTCAGACGAGACCGCCCGCCTCCCCGCGCAGGTGGACGATGTCCCCGGCCGACACGGGCTCCTGGAGCCCGTCGGCCGTGGCCAGCACGAGCCGCCCGTCCCCGTCGATCGCGACGGCCTCACCGACGACGGACCGGTCACCCGGCAGCTCGGCCCGCACGGTCCGGTCGAGCGTGGCGCAGCCCGCCGCGTAGGCCGCCTGGAGCCCGCTGTCGGCGGCGTCACCGTCCGCGGCCCGCCATTGGCCGTACCACTGCTCCAGCGAACGCAGCACGGCCCTGAGCAGGGTCTCCCGGTCGGTGGAGACCGCTCCGGCGAGTGCCAGCGAACCGGCGTGCGGGGCGGGCAGCTCGGCCGCGCGCAGCGACACGTTGAGGCCGATGCCGATGACGACGCCGTCCCCGGCCCGCTCGGCGAGGATGCCGCCGGTCTTGCGTTCCGTGCCGCCGACCGTCACCAGGAGGTCGTTGGGCCATTTCAGTGCCATGTCGACGCCCGCCGACTGCGCGAGGCCGGTCGCGGCCGCGACACCGGCGAGCAGCGGGAGCCATCCCCAGCGCTCGACGGGCACGCCGCCGGGGGTCAGGTAGACCGAGAGGAAGAGGCCCGAGCGGGGCGGTGCGGTCCAGCTCCGGTCGAGGCGTCCCCGCCCGGCCGTCTGCTCCTCGGCGACCAGCACCGCGCCCTCGGCCAGATCGCCTCCGGCCGCTCGTGCCGCGAGGTCGGAATTGGTGGAGCCGGTCGCCTCGACGACGTCGAACGAGGACCAGAGCCCGTCGGGCCTCAGCAGCCCCCGGCGGAGCGCCGCGACGTTCAGGGGCGGCCTGTCGAGGTCCGACCAGCGGTTGTGCGGCGCATCAGGTGGTGTCATGCAACCCACATTAGGTGTGGCAAACGACGCACTGCCGAACGGTATCCACGCCGATACGCTACGGATCAGTAGCTACGCCGACGAGCAGGTAGCCGTCGAGCACGCATGGGTCCAGCACGTCCACTGGATGAACCAGTCGTCCCCGTGATCAGGCAGGGAGCCGCCACCCGATGTCCGAGCCGCAGAGCGACATCCACACCACCGCCGGCAAGATCGCGGACCTGCAGCGCCGTATCGAAGAGGCCACACACGCAGGTTCCGCACGTGCCGTCGAAAAGCAGCACGCGAAGGGCAAGTTGACCGCCCGGGAGCGGGTCGACCTCCTGCTCGACGAGGGTTCCTTCGTGGAGCTCGACGAGTTCGCACGGCACAGGTCCACCAATTTCGGGATCGAGAAGAACCGCCCGTACGGGGACGGCGTCGTCACCGGTTACGGCACGGTCGACGGCCGGCCGGTCTGCGTGTACTCGCAGGACTTCACGATCTTCGGCGGCTCGCTCGGCGAGGTCTACGGCGAGAAGATCGTCAAGGTCATGGACTTCGCGATGAAGACCGGCTGCCCGGTGATCGGCATCAACGACGGCGGCGGCGCCCGCATCCAGGAGGGGGTGGCCGCCCTCGGGCTGTTCGCCGAGATCTTCCGCCGCAACGTGCACGCCTCGGGTGTCGTGCCGCAGATCTCCCTGATCGTCGGACCGTGCGCGGGCGGCGCGGTCTACTCCCCCGCGATCACCGACTTCACGGTCATGGTCGACCAGACCTCGCACATGTTCATCACCGGTCCGGACGTCATCAAGACGGTCACCGGTGAGGACGTCGGCTTCGAGGAACTGGGCGGCGCCCGCACCCACAACACCACGTCCGGCGTGGCCCATCACATGGCGGGCGACGAGAAGGACGCCATCGAGTACGTCAAGTCCCTGCTGTCCTACCTCCCGTCGAACAACCTCTCCGAGGCCCCCGTCTTCCCCGAGGAGGCGGACCTGGGGACCACGGACGAGGACCGCGAGCTCGACAGCCTCATCCCGGACTCGGCGAACCAGCCGTACGACATGCACACCGTCGTCGAGCGCGTGCTCGACGACGGTGAGTTCCTGGAGACGCAGGCCCTGTTCGCGCCGAACATCCTCACCGGCTTCGGGCGCGTCGAGGGCCACCCGGTCGGTATCGTCGCCAACCAGCCGATGCAGTTCGCCGGCTGTCTGGACATCGACGCCAGCGAGAAGGCCGCGCGCTTCGTGCGCACGTGCGACGCGTTCAACGTGCCGGTCCTCACCTTCGTCGACGTCCCCGGCTTCCTGCCGGGTGTCGACCAGGAGTACGGCGGCATCATCAGGCGCGGTGCCAAGCTGATCTACGCGTACGCCGAGGCGACCGTCCCGCTGATCACCGTGATCACCCGCAAGGCGTTCGGCGGCGCGTACGACGTCATGGGGTCCAAGCACCTGGGCGCCGACCTGAACCTGGCCTGGCCGACCGCGCAGATCGCGGTGATGGGCGCCCAGGGCGCGGTGAACATCCTGCACCGCCGCACGATCGCCGCCGCCGACGATCCGGACGCCACCCGTGCCGAGCTGATGGCCGACTACGAGGACGCCCTCCTCAACCCGTACGTCGCGGCCGAGCGCGGCTACGTCGACGCGGTGATCATGCCGTCCGACACCCGGGCGCACCTGGTGAAGGGCCTGCGCCAGCTCCGTACGAAGCGCGAGTCGCTGCCGCCGAAGAAGCACGGCAACATTCCCCTCTGATCACCAGGAGCCATCATGATCAAGGTCGTGCGGGGCAACCCCACCCCGGAGGAACTGGCCGCCGCCCTCGCGGTGGTACGGGCGCGCGCGGCGGCGGTGGCCGCGGTGCCGCCCGGTGATCCGCTGCCGCCCGAGGAGTGGTCGGACCCGGGCAGGATCGCCCGCCGGGGCGCCCTGCGCCCGGGGCCCCGCTCGTGGGCGCGGACGTACTGGCCCTCCTGAGGAGCCGACGAGCGGCGCCTGAGTACGCGTACTCAGGCGCCGCGGCCGTCTCCGGAGCACCATCGGCGCCTG